>JAIXYF010000304.1 GCA_027490345.1 Novosphingobium sp. | reverse complement strand
CACCCAGCGCGCGAACGCCTCGATCACGCGCATCAGCGCGAATTCCATTTCGGTGACCTTGAACTCGGTCTCGTCCTTGGCGAGGTGCCAGTTGCGGTAATACTCGGACTTCATGGCGCTGCGGGTGCTCCTGACAGGCGGCTTGGCGGCCTTATCGAGCAAGCCAATAACGCAGACAAGCTCATGCAGATAGGGCCGCGCCGTATCCTGGCACAATGGGAGGCAGCCCGAGCGCTTTCAGCATCTGCCGCACGGTGCAGCTGGAGGCCGTCACGACGGGCAGGCCAAAGCGCTGCTGCGCGGCTTCAATCGCGGCGGCAGCGGGCATTTGTACGCAGGCAGACAGCACCAGCGCATCGGCGCCCGCCAGATCAAGCGCGTCAGCCGCTTCGATGGCCGCGAACGGATCGCGCCGCCCCACGGCCAGATTGTCGGAGATTTCCAGCGAATGGACCGACTGCACGGTGAAGCCTTCCGCCGCGATGTAGTCGGTCACGGTGCAGGTCAGCGGCTTCATGTAGGGCGCGAGGACGGCAATGCGGCGGTATCCCAGCTCGTCCAGCGTCTTCACCAGCGCGCCCGCGCTTGTCACTACCGGGGCCGGGCCGCCTTCCTGCGCGGCAATCGCGGCAAGGTTGCCCTCGCTCGTGCGGTGATAGCCAAGGCCCATCGCCATGATCGCAACGAGGCAGGCATAGCCGATCACATCGACCCTTGCGTCGGCCAGTTCAGCGGCGCAGCGCAGGGATTGCGCGTCCATCGCTGCCAGTTCTTCCTTCACCACATGCATCATCCGCATGCGGCTGGAATGGAAGGTGAAGCGTTCCGGAAACGCCGCCTCGCGCGCGCGCAGCATCGCCGGGATCTCGGTTTCCATTGTGGTGTTGGAACTGGGCACGATCTGCCCGATCCGGTAGGTCCGGCTCATGGGAACAGCGATGCCACCGAGTCCAGCAGATCGTCCTTGGCGGTTTCGGGCGGGAAGTATGTGGTCTTCGATTGCGCGATGCCGAGGTCGATCAGCGTCTCGCACTGCTTGAACGCGACGAGGCCCGGATTGAGCACCGGCACTTCGACGCGCGAGGCGAGCCAGGTGGCCGATTGGTGCATCGTGGTGGAGCCAAGGATCAGCACATCCGCGCCGTCTTCATCGATGGCCTTGCGCGCCTGTTCTTCGAGCTTGGCGAAGACGATGTCTTCCTTGCCCGCCAGCAGTTCCGCCGTATCCGGCCGCACATTGATATCGCGGATCGAGGCGAGCCGGTGCCCGAGCCCCGTTTCCACCGCCAGCTTTTCATAGAGCGAGTGCCAGCGCTTCCACATCGTCAGCACAGAGAATTTCTTGCCGAGGTCTGCTGCGAGGAAGAACGAGGAGCGCCCCGGCCCGACCACCGGGATCGAGAGGCGCGAACGCAGCGCGGCAAGGCCGCTGTCGCTCATCGAATTGATGCAGACGGCGGCATAGCCCTGCTCTTCGGCGCGCGCCCCGGCTTCGAGCACCCAGGTATCGGCCAGCGCCTGCTCATAGGGGGAATCGATCAGGTTCGCGCCGTTGCGGCAGCCCACGAAATCGATCTGGATATCAGGGCGGATCAGCTCGGGCGGAATCTGCCCGGCAAACCCAGGAAGCGCGAAAGCTGGCACCGGCACCGGAACGATCATCAGAATGCGCTTGATGTCAGTCACGCTGGGGATTTCCTTTGCAAGCATTATCCCCCGCCCGGAACCGGGCAGGGGATGTCAGAGGATCAGAAGCTGACGCGCGTGCGGACCGAGAAGGTGCGCGGCAGACGGTAGGACACTTCGTTGCACCCGCACAGCCCGGCAAGGTCATAGCCCTGCAGGCCGATGAGCTTGTTCGTCGCGTTGTCCACGCGCACGCCGACTTCGTAGCGTTTGTCGGATGAAGTCCAGTTCAGGCCAAGATCGACATTGGCAAAGCCGCCGAACTTGTCAGCATCGAAATTGCGCAATTTTTAGAAGAACGACGACGAGTAGGAGATGTTGGCATTGGCTGCCATTTCGCCGCCGAACATGTCCCAGCCATAGCGGATGATGCCCGAAGCCTGCGTTTCGGGCGCATAAGTGGGCTTCAGGTCTCTGCGGATCGGGCCGCCCACGCGCAGCGGCACGTCCTTCACCTTGGCGTCGAACTGCGAGAACGTCAGCGCCACGTCCATCCCCGGGATCGGGTTCGCCTGCAGCGAGAGTTCCGCGCCATACGTCCGTGCATCGGCGTTGATGACAAGGCCCGCCACCCCGGTGAACAGGAACGACTGGTTGTTCTTGTAGTCGTAGTAATAGACCGCGCCGTTCAGCCGGACCTTGTTATCCAGCATCGAGAGCTTGAAGCCACCTTCATAGGACCACAGCGTTTCTGCACCATACCGGATTGCGGAATCCGGGGTGGCGAGCCCGCCGTTGAGCTGCGCGTTGTAGCTGCCCGCCTTTACGCCGCGGTTCACGCCGAAATAGAGCAGCGTGCCATCCGCCGGGCGATATTCGAACTGCACCTTGCCCGCCCACAGCGTCTGCGCGTCCTTGTCGGCATAGGGCGTCGGCACGCCGCCCGGATACGTCGGCCCGATGGTGAGCGGAAAGCCCGGCACCGTCTGCGCCGGCTGGATCACGCGCGGATCGGGCGAGACGAACAGCTGCTGGATGAAGTCATAATCCTTCTTCTCGCGGATTACGCGCGCACCCACGGTCATGCGGAATTGGTCGGTGAAATCATAGTCAACCTGTCCGAACGCCGAATAGCTGGTGGTCTTGAGGTGGCCAGTGGAGGCGATATCGATCGGATTGCCCGGAACAAGGCCGCCCAGCGGCGCCTTGAGGCCGTTTTTCGAGATGTTGTCGATGTGCAGGAAATAGACGCCCGCCGCCCAGTTCAGCCGGTCCGCCTTGCCGTTGAGGCGCAGTTCCTGCGTGAAGCTCTCGGCATCGACATTGCCATAGTTGGCCAGCTGGTT
>JAIXYF010000204.1 GCA_027490345.1 Novosphingobium sp. | reverse complement strand
CGAGCAGCTTGGCCGGCTGGCACTGAAGCGCGGCGCCACAGAGCTGCCCGCCCTGCCCAGCGCGCAGCCGATGGTTTCGCTGCCTGGCCTGCCCAAGCGGATAAAGCCGCGCCCGGTGGCCGATGGCACTATGCCCGAAAGCGTGGCGCTGGCGATTCAAGACCGCATCAAGAACGATGATCCGATGGGCGCGCGGGTGCTGCTCGATGGGATCGCGGCAAGCCTCAGCCTTGAAGCGCGGGCCGAATGGCACCAGCGCGTGGGCTGGGCGTTCTATATCGAAAACGACGATGCCAATGCCCGCGCCGTCTCGCTGGGCGCGCTGCAGGGAGCAAGCAGCCCGTGGGTGGCCGAGGCGCTGTGGACTGCTGGCCTTGCAGCCTGGCGCATGGGCGATTGCAGCAGCGCGGCAGCCAGCTTCGAGCAGGCCGCCGCGGCGGCCCGGAACGACGAACTGGGGGCTGCGGCGCATTATTGGGCCGGGCGCGCCTGGATGCGCTGCCGCGCGCCGGAAAAAGTGGCAACTGCCCTGCGCGGCGCAGCCCGCCTGCGCGATACGCTTTATGGCATGATCGCGAGCGAGGCGCTCGGCCTCAAGGAAGCGAGCGTTGCCGCCGCGCCCGATTTCAGCACGGATGATTGGCAGCACTTGCGCCAGGTCAGCAATGTGCGGCTCGCCGTGCAGCTGGCCGAGATCGGCGAGGATGGCCTTGCCGACGAACTGCTGCGCCATCAGGCCCGGATTGGCGATCCTTCGCTTTATGCTCCGCTCTCGCGCCTGGCGCGCGATCTCGGCCTGCCCGCCACGCAGCTGTGGATGGCCTATAATGCGCCTTCGGGTGCGCGGCCCGATGCCGCCGCGCGCTTCCCCGCGCCGCGCTGGGTGCCCGCCACAGGCTGGAAGGTCGATCCGGCGCTGCTGTTTGCCCATTCGCTGCAGGAATCGAACTTCCGCACCGCCGTGGTCAGCCCGGCGGGTGCGCGGGGCTTGATGCAGGTTCTGCCCGGCACGGCCAAGGGCTTGACGCGCAGCGAACCGGCGATGGCAGGCCGCGAAAAGCAGCTTGATCTGCCCGATGTGAACATGGCCTTCGGGCAGGGCTATCTCGTCCACCTCAAGGATTCGGGCGCGACCGGCGGGCTCCTGCCCAAAGTGATCGCAGCCTACAATGCCGGGCCGATGCCGATCTCGCGCTGGAACACCGAAATCCGCGATAATGGCGATCCGCTGCTGTGGATGGAATCGATCCCGTATTGGGAAACGCGTGGCTATGTCTCGATCGTCATGCGCAATTACTGGATGTACGAGCGGCAGGCAGGCGGAGCTTCGGAAAGCCGCATCGGTCTGGCGCAAGGCCTGTGGCCGAAATTTCCGGGGCTCACCGGCGCGGACAGCGTAAGGATAGCCTCTCGTGGCGATTGATACCGCGCGCACGTTCAAGCCAATCAACATCGCGCTCCTCACCGTTTCAGACACGCGCGGGCCCGAAGATGATACCTCGGGCGATATTCTGGCCGAACGGATCAAGGCGGCGGGCCACCATCTGGCCGCGCGTGCGATCGAAAAGGACGATGCCGCGCGCATCGCCAGCCGGCTCAACAACTGGATCGATGATCGCAGCGTCGACGCCGTGGTCATCACGGGCGGCACGGGTCTGACGGGCCGCGACGTGACCCCCGAAGCGCTCGACCGCGTGAAAACGCGCGATATTCCCGGGTTTGGCGAACTGTTCCGCTGGATCAGCTTCAAGACCATCGGCACCAGCACGATCCAGTCGCGCGCCTGCGCGGTGGTGGCGCGCGGCACCTATATCTTCGCCCTGCCCGGCTCCAACGGCGCGGTGAAGGATGGCTGGGACGGGATCCTTGCCGAACAGCTCGACAGCCGCAACCGGCCCTGCAACTTCGTCGAACTGATGCCGCGTCTGCTGGAAAAGTAGGACGCGCGGCCAAACCCTTGGCAGCCAGCGACTCATTTGCGCCGGACCGGACCAGTTCCCTGCGTTTGCCCCCTTGCTGTACACTTGGCGTTCAGGTGCCGATGCCATTTTGCGCGTCCTTGCCCAGGGGTTGCCGGGCAAAAAACAATCGGGGGAAACCGGATGCTGCTGACCAGACCGCGCGCCGCGCGTGCGATCTTTGCTCTGACCTGCCTTGGCCTTGGAGGCGCCGCCCTTGCGGCCCCAGCCGCAGCGCAGACCGTGCAGCAGGCAGCGCCTGACCCGACCGGCATCGGCCCCTATTCCGTGAGCAATGCCGAATACAAACTGCCCGCCAAGCGCGATGTGCTGGTGGCGCCTTTCACCGTGACCGAACTGTGGGCGCGCATCTACCGGCCGACCAATGCCAAGGGCGCCCGGCCAGTAATCGTGATGCTGCATGGCAATCACGCAACGTGCGGACGGATCGATCCCGCGTTCCCCGGCCGGATTGACGATGATTCGACCTATACCGACACAGGCCGCTGCCCTGAGGGTTATGTGGTTGCCCCCAGCCATGATGGCTACGCGTACCTTGCCAACCAGTTGGCTTCGTGGGGCTATGTCGTGGTGTCGATCAATGCCAATCGCGGGGTCAACGCGGCATGGGGGGATGATGAGGATTTCGGCCTCAACCTCAGGCGCGGGCGGCTGATCCTGCGCCATCTGGTGCAACTGGATCGGTGGAACACCTCGAACGCGGCGCAAAAGGTGCTGGGTTTCAGCTTGCGCGGGAAGCTTGATTTCAACCAGATCGGCTTGTTCGGTCATTCGCGCGGCGGCGAAGGCATCCGCGCGGCGCTCACCCAATACCGCGACATGGGCAGCATCTGGCCCAGCCAGTTTCGGAACAAGCCGCAGATCCGCGCGCTGTTCGAGCTTGCCCCGGTCGACGGGCAGACGAACCGGGTGCTGGACGCAGAAGGCGTGGCCTGGAACGTACTGCTGCCCACGTGCGATGGCGACGTATCCGACCTGCAGGGCCAGCGGGTGTTCGATCGGATGATCGCCAAGCGGGCCGAGACCGTCCCCACACCCAAATCCATGTTCACCGTGGAGGGGACGAACCACAATTTCTACAACAGCGAATGGCAGCAATCGGATTCGCAAGGCTGCTTCAGCACGGACCCCAAGCAGCCGGTGGTGTTTGATCCGGCTGCAGCCGGGTCCGAAGCCCAGCGCACGACCGCGCTCTATCCGGTGGCCGCGTTCTTCCGCGCTCATCTCGGGGCAGATCCGGTCGGAGTGTTCGGCGGCCTGCTCGATCCGGCCTATCGCCTGCCCGGAAAGCTGAACCGCATCACGCGCTATCGCCGCACTTATGCCGATAACGCGGCACGCAAGGGCAGCATCGTGCTCGATGATTTCGTGCGCACCAGCGGGGCGGGCGAAACCGGCGTGGGCAATGCGGTGAGCGGGCTCAAGTACTTTGCGCAAAGCCAGTTGCCTGAACATGATCCGGGCTCGCAATTCGGCGTGCTGGCCTGGGATACCACCGTCATCAAAAGCAAGGGTGGCAGCTCGTTCTATCAAGCCAACGCCGCAGCGCCGGGCAAAGGCGTTTCGGTCGCCGATTTCGAACGGCTGGAGTTCCGCGTCGGGCTGGCCTGCAGCGGCTTTGATACCGGCAACATTTT
>JAIXYF010000219.1 GCA_027490345.1 Novosphingobium sp. | reverse complement strand
TGACGTTGGCCCCGCCATAAAGATGCGCCTTGAGCCGCGATTTGCGCGCGCCCATGCCCAGCATCTGGTTGACCAGCAGCTCCATCAGATAAACACCGTAATGCTCGTCCACCGCAGTGGTGGCCGCCAGTGCCGCTGGCGGTTCGGACAGCAGGAAGTGGTTCATCCCGCCCACCCGCGCATCGGGATCATAGAGGCACGAGGCAACGCAGCTGCCCAGCACGGTCGAGAACTCGATATGCGGCTCGCTGCTGACCAGCGCCTGTCCCTGCATGACAGTGACGCGTTCGATCGGGCGTTCGATGGTTCCGGGGATGCGGCGTTCGAACATCGGATCAGGCCGCCTTGCTGAAAGCGTGGCGGGCAATCGTGCCGATGGGCGCGACGACCCCGGCCGCACCGAGCGCGATGGCCGCGCGCGGCATGCCGAACACGGTGCAGGTGGCCTCATCCTGCGCAATGGTGCGGGCACCGGCGCGGGCCAGAGCCAGCAGCCCCTCTGCGCCATCGCTGCCCATGCCGGTCAGGAGAATGCCGACCGCGCCGCCGCCGACGATCTCCGCGACCGAATGGAACAGCATGTCGACACTGGGCATATGGCCCGAAACCGGCTCACCATGGCGCAGGCGCTGGTGGAGCACGCCGCTGCGCCCGCCGACGGTGAGGTGGCGATCATCGCCGGGCGCAATATAGACGTGGCCATCGCGCAGCGGCAGATCGGGTTCGGCCATCACGATCTTGGGCGGGCAGGATTGATCGAGCGTGCGCGCAACCGCAGGCGCAAAGCGCGCAGAGATGTGCTGCACGACCAGCGTGGGCGGACAATCGGCCGGAAAGCCGCCCAGCAGCACTTGCAGCGCTTCCACCCCGCCGGTGGAAGAACCAATGGCGATGAGGCGTGGGCGGTCGACCAGCGTGGGGCTGCGAGGCGCCAGCGAGGTGCGCGGCGGCGTGATTTGGGGCGGCGCAGGCCGCGTGACGAAGCGCACCTTTGAGGCATCGCGCACAAGATCGGCAAGCTTGCCCTGATCGTCGAACGAATAGCCGCCGCCGCCTTCGCCCTTGGCATAGCAGCCGACCGCCCCGATCGCGAGCGCGCGGGCAGTGGTCTCTGCGCCCTCGTGAGTCGAGCCGGAGACGACGATCACCGGCGTGGGGCGCAGCGCCATGATCTTTTCAAGGAAATCGAGCCCGTTCATGCCGGGCATTTCGACATCGAGCGTAACCACATCGGGATCAAGCTCGCGGATCATCTGGCGGCCTTCCTGCGCGTTGGCGGCTGCGCCGACAACGACGATATCCTCCTCGCGCTCGAAACGGGCTTGCAGGATCGCGCGCATCGTCGGCGAATCCTCGACGATCACGACGCGGATTGGTTTGCTCACACGGGTCATGCCTCACTCCGGCGATAGATGGTGGGGCCCGCGGTGGCGAGCATGCGGAGCGCCGGGCCGGTTACCCGTTCGCTGTGGCCGACATAGAGCCAGCCGCCGGGCACGAGCGCTTCGGCAAAGCGGGCAACAAGGCGCTCCTTGGTCGGATTATCGAAATAGATCATCACGTTGCGGCAGAAGATCACATCAAACTTGCCCTGCATCGGCCACGGCCCATGCAAATTGAGCGTGCGGAACCGCGCGAGCGAACGCACTGTTGGGGAGATTTCTACCTCATCCCCGGCAGGCACGGTCCAGAGGCGCGAGAGCGCATCGGGCACGGCCTTGATATCCTCGGCGCGGTAGCGCGCGGCTTCGGCCTTGCGCAGGGCATGGGCTGCAATGTCGCTCGCCAGCAGGCGCACATCGCCGCGCGCGATGCGTTCCCCTGCGGCGCGGTCCGGCCCCAGCAGCGTCATCAGCAGCGACCAGGTTTCCTCGCCGCTGGAACTGCCCGCCGACCACAGCCGCGCCTTGCCGCCGCGCCCCAGCGCCTCGATCAGGCCCGGGCGGACCTCGCTGGCGAAGTGCTCGAAGTGATGCGCCTCGCGGTAGAAGAAGGTGTGGTTGGTGGTCAGCGCCATGATCGCGCGGTTGCGCTCGGTCGCGTCCTCGCGGATGCGCAGGATATAGGAACCGAACGTGGCGCAGCCCGAATCGCGCACCAGCGGGGCAAGGCGCGAATAGACCAGCATGGCCTTGCCTTCGGCCAGCACGATCCCCGCCTCGGCATGCGCAAGGGCGCTCACTGCGGCGAAATCTTCCGCGCTGTAGACGCCCGGGCTGATGCCGGGGAGCGTTTCGGGGGCTGCCAGCATCGCGCTTACGCAGCCTCTGCCAGCAGCGTCGTCGTGCTCTGGCCCGAAAGGCTGCGCGCAACGAGGCTGTCGACATCGACGATCAGCGCAACCATGCCGTCGCCTAGGATCGTGGCGCCCGAGACGCCTTCGACCGAGCGGTAGTGCGTGTCGAGGCTCTTGATCACCACCTGGCGCTGATCGCAGATCGCATCGACCAGCAGCGCCGCGCGCCCCGCGCCTTCGGTTTCGACGACGATGAGCACGCCTTCATGCGCCTGCTCGATAGCGCCTTGCGCGCCGACGGCGGCATGGAGCGGCAGGACCGGGATGAACTTGCCGCGCACGTTGATCATCGCGCGGTGGGCGCCCAGCCCCTGCACTTCGGCCTGGGTGGGGCGCAGGCTTTCGACCACGTTGGCCAGAGGCACGACCAGCGTCTGATCGCCGACATTGACGACCATCCCATCGGAAATGGCCAGCGTGAGCGGCAGCGTGAGCGTGAATGTGGTGCCGGTGCCCGGTTCGCTGTCGATGGTGATGCGCCCGCCCAGTTCCTTCACGTTCTGGCGCACCACGTCCATGCCGACACCGCGGCCCGAGACATTGGTGACTTGCGCAGCGGTGGAGAAGCCAGGGGCGAAGATCAGGTGATCGATCTCTTCCTTGGAAAGCTGCGCATCGGGCGCGACCAAGCCCTTTTCGACGGCCTTGGCAAACACCCGCTCGCGGTTGATGCCCGCGCCATCATCGGCAATGCGGATGAGGATGCGGCCCGAGCGGTGCTCGGCCGAAAGGGTGAGCGTGCCTTCGGCGGGCTTGCCCACGGCAATGCGCGCCTCGGCGCTCTCGATGCCGTGGTCCACCGCATTGCGGATAAGGTGCGTGAGCGGTTCGCCCAGGCGCTCGATCACGGTCTTGTCGAGCTCGGTGCTTTCGCCCGAGACTTCGAGGCGGACGTGCTTGCCCGTGGAGGTGGTCAGCTCGCGCAGGATGCGCGGCACGCGGCTGAACACCGAGCCGATCGGCTGGGCGCGGATCGACATCGCCGATTCCTGGATATCGCGCGTGAGCCCTTCGAGCACGGTAAGCTCTTCCTTCACCGCCAGGCCATCGCCCGCCAGACGCTGTGCCATCATGGCTTGCGCGATGACGAGTTCGCCCACCGCGTCGATCAGCTTGTCGAGCTTTCCGAGTTCGATGCGGATCGATTGGCCGAGCGCGGGCGGCGCAGGCGGCGCGGCGGCCGGGGCCATCGCTGTGCTGGGCTGCGCAGGGCTGGCAGCGGAGGGCACGGGCTCTGCGGATGCGATGCTGGCGGCAGCCGGTGCAGGTGGCGGGGCATGGCGCACAGACGGCATGGCCGCATCGCTGCCCACCGCCAGACCGCAATCATCGCCGACGAATTCGAAGATATCGCGCGCGCTCGCCTCGCTAACATCGGCATCGAGCGCGAAGGTCCAGCCGAGGTAGCCGGTGCCGGGATCGAGCGTATCGAGCGGGGGCACGCTGCCGCATTCGCATTCGATGCAGCGCGCGCCAAGCGCGGCGAGTTCGCGCAGCAGCAGCAGCGGTTCGCCGCCATTGCGCATGGCTCCGGCGTGGGGCCGGACTTTGAGCAGCCAGGCAGGCGCCGGTTGTGCAGCAGGCTCCATTGCACCGGTGATATCATCGAGCATGGCATCGAAATCGAAGGGATCGCCGCTATCCTCGTCATCGGCCGCAACGCTTGTTGCTGCAAGCGGGGCGGCGGGCTGCGCGGGCGCCGGTTCGGGCGCTGCAGCGGGAGCACTGCCGGCATTGGCGGCTTGCGCTGCGGTCAGTTCCGCCAGCAGGCCCACATCATCGGGCACATCGCCCAGTCCGCGCGCTGCGCCAACGTGATCGCTCAACGTATCCAGCGCGCGCAGCAGCAGATCGTTGAGCGAATCGGTGAACGGCACGGTGCCTTCGCGCACATCGGAAAGCAGCGTTTCGAAGATGTGGGTAAAGGCCTGCAGCGCAACATAGCCGAACGCACCCGCGCCGCCCTTGATCGAATGGACCGCGCGGAACACGGCGTTGACGGTATCGTCATCCTGCGTGCCGGCCTTGCAGGCAGCGAGGCCCGCTTCGGCAGCAGCCAGCGATTCTTCGCATTCGGCAAAGAAGATGGCCTGGATTTCCTCGGCGTTCATGCGGCCGCTCCATCGAAGAGTTCAGCTTCAAGGCCGAGCTGGCGGGCGGTTTCGCGCAGGGCATCCGAAGGTTCGATCACCGCGCCATCGCCGGTGCGCCGCGCGCTGACGAGGAGCTGCAGCATGGCCTGCCCGATCTGGGTGCATTCGCGGGCATTGATATGGAGCGCGCCCGAACCAAGGCCCGCGACCATTTCGGGCAGCAGCGCTTCGGCTGCGGCGCGGTCGCACCGGGGGGGCAGGGTGATCGTCGGCATAGAGGCGGTTTCCCTCGCTGGCCCCGCTTCAAGGGGGCACGCTGTCCCACTGGGCTTAGGCGCGAAGCGGCAAAGGTCGCCTTGCCCCGACCTTACGGTGAGATACGTAACGGCGGGATGATAAATTGCAGGGAGACGCGCGCTTATACCCCTCCTCATGCAGCGCCCGGCAGGCGGCGCGCCAACAGGAAGGTCAGCCTCCCCATGCACGAAGCCCGGGTCCTCGTGGTCGATGATTCCGCCGCGATGCGCGCGCTCTTTTCCGATATTCTGGACGAGGCGAAGAACGTCCGCGTGGTCGGCGTTGCCGCCAATGCGGGCTCTGCGCGTGAACAGATTGCCGAATTGAAGCCCAACGTCATCACGCTGGACGTGGAGATGCCGGGGATGAGCGGCATCGAGTTTCTGGCCGAGATCATGGAAACCAATCCCCTGCCGGTGGTGATGCTTTCCAGCCTCACCCAGGCCGGCACGGAAACCTCGCTCAAGGCTTATGAGCTGGGCGCGGTGGAATGCTTTCCCAAGCCGCTGCGCGCCACGCCCGAGCAGTTCAGCAAGACCGTGGGCAAGCTGGGCAAGATCGTGCTCGCCGCCGCCAACAGCAATGTCCATGATCGCAAGGCTCGCAGTGAAGCCAAGGTGGCGTCGGACGCGAACTTCGAATGGAACGGGCGCATCGCGGCGTTCAGCGCCTCGATGGGCGGGATCGATGCGCTGACGACGATCCTTTCGCAGTTCCCCGCCAATTGCCCGCCGACGGTGGTGTGCCTGCAGGCCGAGCCGATGGTGGTGGAAACCTTCATCAAGCGGCTCGACACCGACCTGAAGTGCAACGTGCGCGCCGCCAAGGATGGCGCCAACCTGACACCCGGCACGGTCCATATCGCTGCAGACCCGGAACGGCATGTGGTGGTGGAACCCGGCCAGCCTGCGAAGATCCGCCTGATGCAACGCGATCCGGTAGACGGCGCGCGGCCTTCGGCCAATCTCCTGTTCGGTTCGATCGCGCGCGGCGCGGTGCCAGCACTGGGGGCAGTGCTGACCGGCATGGGCAGCGATGGCGCGCGCGGCCTGAAGCTTATGCGCGATGCCGGGCAGGATACCCTGGTGCAGGACCGCGCGACCGCCATGGTGGCCGAAGCCCCTACCGCCGCCATCGAAGCCGGTGCCGCCGCTTGTGAGGTCGGCCTCGGCGATCTTGGGACCGCCGTGCTCAAGGCTTGTGCGATCGGATAAGTCCGCAAAGCCCCTCCCGTTTACCCCGAAGGCGTTTCCCCCCCCCCGGAACGCCCGCTTCAGCCCGGAACCGCTACCTGCGGTTCCGGGCTGTTTTTTGCGTGGGCAATGCACAAGGCGGGCTGCGGCGGCGGGTGCCATCGTCGGTGGTCTTAAAGGCATTAACCAATTGTGCGCTCGACAGGGTGCGTTCCATATGTTTTTCTCAGTCCAACGACTCGCAAGCGGTTGATGGGGCAGAGGTATTCTTCGTGATAAGACAAACTGCCAAGGTCGCCATGCCGGCCCTCGATCGCCGGGGACTGGACAATCTCGAGACGCATTTCGTCTCGCCCGAGGTCTATCGCCGCGATGATGTGGCACTGCGGCAGGCACGGCTTGCTGCCGTCGTGGCAGACCGGATCATCCCCCAGCTGGTGCGGCTGCACACCGAGGTGCTGCCCGATGCCCTTCCCATCGCGGACGTGGTGGAAGCGCTCGCTCCCAGCAATTTGGATGTTTCCGCCCTTGCGCACATCGTCTTGGGCGACGATCTCGAAGCGGCAGTCGCCTATGTGCTGGTGCTGCGCGATCGGGGGCTGGCGATGGATGCCCTGTTCACCGAGCTGCTGGAGCCGGCCGCGCGTTACCTCGGCCAGCTGTGGGATCAGGACGAGTGCGATTTCATCGACGTGACGCTGGGCGTGGCGCGGCTGCAAAAGCTGCTGGCCACGTTCAACGGTTCGCACCTCCTGCCCGATCTCGATAGCCGCCGCGTGCTGTTGATGGCGGTCACGCCGGGAGACCAGCACCATTTCGGCGCGAGCATGGTACAGCGGTTTCTGGAAGGTGCGGGCTGGTGCGTCGAAACCGCGTTTGACCGGTCGGCGGCCGAGATCGCCCGGCTGACCAGTAAGCAGTGGTTCGCCGTGGCGGGACTCACCGTCGGTTCGGAACGATCTTTGCCCCGACTGGAAGAGACGATCCGGCTGATCCGCCGCGAATCGCGCAATCAGATGATCAGCGTGATGGTGGGTGGGCCGCTGTTCTCGGCCAATCCGGACCTTGCGCTGGAAGTGGGCGCGGACGGCACTGCGTTCAATGCGCCCGGCGCAGTGCTGATGGCGCAGAAGCTGTTTGACGAAATGGTGCTTAAAACCGCGAACTGAGCGCCAGGGGTTTCTTGGCAGGGGTTTACTGGCTGGGTGTTTTTTGGGCCAAAACCTCAGTGTCTGGCCGTGCCCAGCATGGCTTCGCGAATATCCAGCAGATCGGTGCGGATCGTTTCCAGCTGCGGGCCATCGAAGCGCAGGGCGCTATCGAGGATCGTGCGCCGCGCCGCCTGATACAGCTGCAGCAGCGGCGCGCTGACGGGGTTCGACGTATCGACCCCCAGTTCAAGCGCCGTGATTGCTGCCACCGCGCGCGTCAGGGCGGCACTCTTGGCGGCATTGTCGCCATGATCGGCGGCATAGATCGCGCGGCCCAGCGAACCTGCGGCCTGTTCGAGGCAGAGCGCGACAAGCTGAAGCGAGCTGGCGCCTTTGACCCGCGCATCGAAATCGACGCGGCGATAGGTCTCGCCGGGATCGCGGCGCAGCAGCATCAGTTGTTCCTCCCGTTCCACGCATCGATCTGGGCCTGCAGGAACGACAGGGTCGATTGCGAGCTGGTGACGTTCGTATCCAGCTTGGCAAAGCGCGATACGAGGCGCTGGCGTAGATCTTCCTGCTTGGTTTCCATCGTGCTGCGCTGCGTACCGAGCGTGGTCTGCAGCTTGGTGAGCCGCGCGATCGTGCCGCCGAGCGAGGACGGATCGCTGCTGGAGGACACGCTGCGGGCCAGCTTGTCGAACGTGGCAAACACCCCGAACAGCCCGGTGGTGAACATCGCGCCAGTGCCGATGGGATCGCGCTGCAGCGTGGCGGAAAGCCGTTCGCTATCAAGGCTGAAGGAGCCATCGCGGTTGGTCTTGAGGCCAAGATCCGCCAGCGTGGTGGGCGCGCCGGTGGTGTTGGCGGGCATGACCTGGCTGCTGGCCAGCGTGGTCAGCTGGCGGCGCAGCGCGCGCGCGCCGGGATCGTTGCTGAGCGCGCCGGTGGTGGGGTTGGTCTCGGAATTGAGCTCGGCCACCATTTCGTTGAGCGCCGCAGTCAGATCCTGCATCGCGCTGGTAATGGCGCTGCCCGGATCGCTATAGCTGATCGTGGTGGGATTGCCGGTGTTTGTGCCGGTCAGCTTGAGCGAAAGACCGGGAGCGGCATCGGTGATGGTGTTGGTGGCGGCGGTGCGGGCCACCCCATCAAGCAGATAGGCCGCATCGGTTGCGGGGGTTTTCAGCCGGGTGAGATTGGTGGCCGGGTTCCAGGCCAGCGCAGCAAGGCCGGGCTCGGTGGGGCTTTCGGTGGCTTCGAGAACAAACCCGTTCGCCGCACCGTCCTGCCCTTTGAGCACCAGTTGCGGCCCGCCCGTGCCGGCGGCGACATAGGCCGTGACGCCTGCACCGCTGGCGTTGACCGCGCTGGCGACGGTATCGAGCGTGGCGCCGGTGGGGATCGTGATATCGATCGCAGCACGCGCGGCATCGGGCGTGAAGCCGCTGCCGCTGACTGTGCCGAAGCGCAAGGTGAGCGTGCCCGCGCCGACCGGAGTGCTGGCGCTGGCCACGGCGGGCGAGACCAGCGTCTGCGCCTTGGCGAGCGAGGTGACTTCGAGCGTGGAGGTGCCGCGCCCGGTGGCCGCGCCTTTGCTGACTTGCGCAACGGCGCTGTTGGTGATCTGCGGCGTGGCGGCCAGATCGCCGGTGCGCACGCGGTCGCCCAGCGATGAGGCGAGGCTGGAGATCATGCCGCGCAGCGTGGAGGCCGATGTGATCTGGGTGCTGAGCCGGCTGGTTTTCGCGGTGATCTGATCGAGCCGGGCCGCAAACTGCGCGGCGGCCAGCTGTTCTGCCAGCTGCGCCGTGTTGATCCCGCTGCCCGCGCCCAGCGTTGACACCAGGCTGGCGGTGGCAGACGACGAGGACGTGGCGGAGGTGGTTTCCATACGTTCCAGAACGGCAGATCTGTGTCCGGATTAAGCCGCAGCGGTTGGCGATTCCGGGCGCCCTTCGGCATCGAAGCGCAGTTCGAGCGGGACATCGACCGCAGGCTGCGGCGGCGCATTGCCGCGCTTCAGCGCGAGCACGAAAGCCAGCACTGCGGCCACCGCGGCATAAAGTTCCTCGCGGATCATCTGGTTTTCGCGCGTGGTGAAATAGACCGAGCGGGTGAGCGCGGGCGAGGACAGCATGGGTACGGCCATTTCGGCGGCCATTTCGCGCATCGCCAGCGCCTTTTCGCCGCGCCCCTTGGCCAGCACAACCGGGGCGGGGGCCTTCGCTGGATCATAAGCCAGCGCGACGCTGAAATGCGTGGGATTGGTGATGACGAACTGCGCTTCCTTCATCGCCGAGGCAAGGCCGCCCATCGCGATCTGGCGCTGGCGTTGACGGATCGCGGCCTTGCGTTCGGGCGAACCTTCGCTTTCCTTGCTTTCGTCCTTGAGATCCTGAAGCGACATCCTGAGGCGCATCATCCGCCGCAGCCATTGCACCGGATAATCGACCAGCGCGATGACGACGAGGCCGCCGCCCAGCGCATACAGCAGCGCCAGCAGCGCATCCCACGCATAAGCCAGCTGCCCGCCAAGGTTGCCATTGCCAAGGCCCATCAGCGCGGGCAGGCGGCCCCTGAACCATACCCATGCGATCGCGGCCAGCAGCACGAGCTTGGCAAGGCCCTTGGCCAGCTCGATCCAGCCTTGCGGGCCGAACATGCGCTTGAGCCCCGAAAGCGGATTTAGCCGCGAGGCCTTGGGCGCCAGATTGCCGCCCACCCAGCGCCCTTCGCCAAGGCCCAGCTGCGCAATGAGTGCGGCGACCATGAGCAGGCCGCCCAGCGTGAGCACGGGCGGCAGCGCGGTGAGCAGTGCGGCATGGATCAGCGGCGCCGGATCGAACCGGTCGATGCTGGCGCGGTCCCACACCAGACCGGTGCGCGCGGTGCGCTGCAGACTGGCGAAAAGCCATGGCCCGGCCAGCTGGAGCCACGCCGCGCCGCCCAGCACGCTGATCGCGATGCCCAGTTCGCGCGGGCGCAGCACATCGCCGTTCTTGGCGGCGTCCTTGCGGCGCTTTTCGGTGGGAGCGAAGGTCTTTTCGCCCGGAGTTTCTTCAGCCATGGCGCGTTTCTTCAGCCATTGGCTGGCTTCACCAGCTGTGCAGCCTGCGTGATGGCGGCAAGCGAAAGATCGCTGAGCCGGTCGGTCAGCAGCGGCGCCGTCAGGATCAGCGCGGCGATCCCGGCAAGGACGCCCGCAGGCAGGCCCAGCGCGAAGAGATTGAGGCTGGGGGCCGAGCGGCTGATCACGCCGGTCATGACCTGCACCAGCAGTAGCAGCAGCGTGACCGGCAGCGCAATGGCCAGCGCGGCGGTGAGCATCTGCGCGCCGAACCCGGCCACCTGCACCATCCGTTCAGGCGTGAACCAGGCCGCGCCGGGCGGGAAGGCCTGATAGCTCTCCACGATCAGCGCAAACCACGCCAGATGCGCGCCAAGGCCGAGGAACAGCACGGTGAGCAGCACCGAGAAATACTGGCCCAGCACCGGCGAATGGGCGCCGCTAACCGGATCGGCGGTGGAGGCAATGCTCATGCCCATCGATCCGCCGATCACTTCGGCGGCGATCAGCGGGGCAGCAAAGCTCCATTGCAGGACGAAGCCCAGCGAAAGGCCGATCAACACTTCCTGCGCCGTGACAAGCAGGCCCGAAAGCGTGAACAGCGCGGGCGGCGCGGCGACTGGGGTCCACGCGCAGATCATCACTGCGATGGCGCCCGCAAGGCTGACGCGCAGCTGCATCGGCACCGAATTGGCGCCAAACAGCGGCGCGGCCAGCAAGGCTGCGCCAATCCGCGTCATGACGAACAGCAGCCGCCAGAATTCGGCCTCCAGCGCGCCGAAGCCGAAGTGGAGCGCGATCATGCGCCGACCCTCATTTCCAGCCCTTCATTTCCAGCCCTTCATTTCCTGGCGATCATTTGCCGGTTCGCGCGATCTGGGCGAAGATTTCGACAAGGAAATCCCCGATCAGCCCCATCATCGCGCTGCCCAGGATCACCAGCACGAGCGCGATGGCGGCCAGCTTTGGGACGAAGGTAAGCGTCTGTTCGTTGATCGAGGTAGCGGCCTGAACCACGCCGACGACGAGGCCGACGGCGAGACTGGCCAGCAGCACGGGCGCGGCGACGAGCGCGGTGACCCACAGCATCCGGTCGGCAAGGGCAAGAAGCGCGGCAGTGTCGTTCATCGCGCGCGCCTATCCGAAGCTGGCTGCAAGGCTGCCCATGAGCAGCGCCCAGCCATCCACAAGGACGAAAAGCAGCAGCTTGAACGGCAGTGAGACGATGGTGGGAGACATCATCATCATGCCCAGGCTCATCAGCACCGAGGAGACCACCAGATCGATCACGAGGAACGGCAGAAACAGCATGAAGCCGATCTGGAACGCGGTCTTGAGCTCGCTCGTCACGAAGGCGGGGAGGAGGATCGAGAAGGGCACATCAGCGGCGCGGGCAAACTTGGGCGCCTTGGCCATGGCAGCGAACATCTGAAGATCATGCTCGCGCGTCTGGCGGATCATGAAGGCATGGAACTCGCCCCCGGCCGAGGCGATGGCTTGTTCGGCGTTGATCGCACCCGCGGAATAAGGCTGGATCGCATTCGTGCTCACCTTGTCGAGCGTGGGGGCCATGATGAACAGCGACAGGAACAGCGAAAGCCCGATCAGCACCTGATTGGGCGGGGATTGCTGGAGGCCCAACGCCTGCCGCAGGATCGCCAGCACCACCAGGATGCGCGTGAAGCTGGTCATCATCAGCACAAGGCTGGGCAAGATGGTGAGCAGCCCCATGATGAGGAGCAGTTGGAGCGAAAGGGACAGCGAACCGCCCGATTGCGCGCCCGCCATCTGGCCAAACGCCCGGTCCAGCGCGCCGGGGATGGCGCTGCCGGATGGGGCGGCGGCGGGGGCGGCGGCGGGCGCCAGCTCGGCGGCATGGGCTGGCAGCACCAGCCCGATCAGCAGCACGGCCGCGAAGGCCAGAAGATGCCTCAGTTTCACCGGATCACTCCTCGCTTGCCGCGCGCGCGGGCACTTCGGCCAGCCGCACCAGGCCTTGCTTCGAGGCCGAGACGAGGATCTCGCGCCCGCGAAATTCCAGAACGGCAATGCGCTGGCCGGGGCCGAGCCACTGCGTTTCGATGATCCGCACGCTGCGCTGGGTGCCCGCAGGGCTGAAGCGCTTTTCCATGCGCCGCGCAAACTTCAGGCTGGCCCATGCGAGCCCGGCGATCAGCGGCAGCACAACCGCGAGCTTGAGCAGATACCACAGCATCAGGCCTTGCCCTCTTCCTGCCCGAGCAGTTCGACAATGCGCAGGCCGAAGCGTTCGCCCTGCGCCACCACTTCACCGCGCGCGATCAGCTTGCCGTTGACCATGACATCGAGCAGTTCGTCAGTGAGCCGATCCAGCATCACCACGCTTTCCTCGGTGAGGGAGAGCACATCCTTGAGCTTCATTTCGGTGCGGCCAAGCTCGACAGTCAGGCGGACGTCGACATCCTTGAGGAATTCGAAGCCGCGGGTCTGGAAGGTCATGTCTCTATCCTGCAAAAGCGCGCCGGATCAGGCGAGCTGGGTGAGTTGAAGGGCGACGCGGTCGTCCACCGCGCCGATGGTGCCGTGGCCGATCAGCGCCTCGCCAATGCGCAAGGGCACGCTGCGCGCGACCGGGACGGCAAGGACTTGCCCCACTTCGAGCGCGGACAGCGTGGACAGCGGCAGCGGCACATCGACGAGCACTGCGCGCACGGTGAGCGGCATTTCGGCAAATGGCGCGTCAAGCGGGCTGGCAGGGGCGGCGGCATGTTTCGGGGCAGGCGCGGGGCGCGCAGCGCCGGTGAGATCGGCCAGCGCGGCCATCGGAAAGCCCAGGCGCAAGGTCCACGGCGGCCGCGCGCCTTCGCGCACGGCAAACGTCAGCACCGCGAGCGGGGTATCCTCCGGCATGGCGGCGAGTTCGGCCAGCGTGGCGGCGCGGCGCAGCGGCCTGATGCCCGCCTCGAGGCCCAGCGTGGCGGCAAGCGGGGCCGCAACCAGCGTCTCGATGCGCTGAACCATGAGTTCGGCGGACAGCGGCAGTTCGCGCGGGAGCGGCGATGGCGCTTCGCCCGGGCCGCCAAAGGCGCGGTCAAGCAGGCGCAGCACAGTATCGCCTTCGACCACTGACAGCAGCGGGCGCCCCTCTGCCCCCGCCGCATGGAGACTGATCGCCACGAGGCCCGCAGGTGCAAAGGTTCCGGCGGTCAATTCCTCCGGCGCCGAGCATTCCACCGCCGCCGCCTCTCCGCCATGCAGCGGCGCGAGCGCGAGGCGCAGCTTGCGCGCGAGGGCATCGCCCGCCCGCGCCAGCACCGGCAGCAGCTCTGCCGCGGCGGGGGCCGGGGGGAGCAGCGCCGCGCTGTGGCGGGCCAGCGGCCGCTGGGCAACGAGGGGGCGTTCAGGTTTCATGGGCGCGCTGTGGAATCACTGGACGATGAAGGTCTTGAAGTAGACCGAGTCCACCCCGCCAAAGCCTTCGGCATCGCTCAGCACTTTGTTGATCGTGGCGACGAGGCGCTTTTGCAGGCGGGCCTTGCCTTCGGCCGACTGGACTTCCTCGCCCGGCGTATCGGCCAGCGCGGTCAGCAGCGCTGAACGCACCGCCAGTTCGTGCTTCTGCAGCCACAGGATCACGCGATAATCACGGTGGGTGGAGCAGGCCAGGCTGACCTGCACCAGCATGTCGGAATCCTTGAGGTTCGACGTGAAATCGTCCGAGAAGCTGAAATAGGCGGTGCGGTATTCGCTGCCGCCTTCGCCATCGACGTCATGGCCGCCGCCGCCTTCCTCGCCGTGCCCGCCTTCCTTGGGCGCGGGGGCATAGGGATCTTCCTCGCCCTTGTGGATCAGCTTGGGGTTCTTGTCCTCATGCTCGGAACCATGACCGCCGCCGCCGATGATCCCTGCGGCAAACAGGCCATAAGCGCCGCCGCCGCCAACCGCGAGAAGCGCGCCCGCTGCGCCGATCTTCAGCATCATGCCGCCGCCTTTCTTGGCGGGCTTGGCATCCTTGTCCTTCTTGTCGCTCATCGGTGGTCCTTACGGGTCATGCGGAATGCGTTGGGATCAGGCGAAAATGCCGCTGCGGCGTGTTTCCGTGGCGGCGGTTTCGCCGCGCGGGGTGAGGCGCGGCTGGGTGCCGGGAGACGCGCTGCGGGATGCTTCGCCCCGGTGTGCTTCGCTCCGGTGTCCTTCGCGGTGCTGGCCGGATTGGCCGGAAGGGCTGCCCTGCCCCATATCTCGCGCTCCGGTTTCCCCGCGCGGATCGGCGCTGGCATTGGCAGAAGCAGGGCGCGGGGCTTCCGCATTGGCGGCGGCATGAGCCGCCGCCGCAGCCGGGGCAAAGGCCGGATCGGCGCTGGCCAGCGCGACCGAGAGGCCGGTTTCATCGCGTTCGATGCTGAGCGAGATGCGGCCGAAATCGCTGTGGTGCATGGCGATGGCCACTGCCCCGCCCGGCTCTGCCCCATCGCGCGCGCGGGCGATGGAATCGACGAGCTGATCGAAGCTGATCGGCTGCGGGGCGGCAGCGGGCGCGACGGCCGCCGCAGAAGAGGCAGCCTGCAGCGGGGCAGGCGCAGCAGGCGGCGCGGCGAAGGCGAGTGCGCTGGCGGCCTCCGGCGCGGAAGTCTGTGCGGAAAGAAGCGTGGTTTCGGCCTCGGCGCGTGGCTTGCGAGCGGCGGGCCGCTCGGGCGCAGCTGCATCGGTCAGCGCGGCAAAGGTGGAAGGCTGCGCGCGCGCGGCTGCCTGCTGTGCAGCCTGATCCGGTGTGCCGGGCGTGGCTGTGCCGGGGGCAGGCGCAGGTTCTGCAGTGGTCTCGCGTTCCAGGACAAGGCTGGCGAAGGCGAACGTTGTGGGGGGCGCAGTGGGGGGCGCCGCGGGGGACGCAGCGGGGAGCACCGCCGGGTGCACCACTTGTGCAGCGGGCATGGCCTGCGGATTGGCCTGCGGGGCAGTGGCCAGTGTGCCGGTCGAAGTTCCGGTCGAAGTTCCGGTCGGCAGGGCGATTGGTGCAGCTGCAGCGGATGGGGTGGGCCCGGCGGCGGGCCTTGCGGCGGCAGTCGCTACCGTGGGGGCGGGCGCGGCTGGCACCGGCAGCACCGCCGCACCGGGCAACGCAAGGATGAGTGCGGCAAGCTCGGCGCCGGGCGCGGCGCCAGGCACTGCGCCAGGCACTGCGCCAGGCACTGCGCTTGTCAGCTCTGCTTCGGCCTGGTTGCCGGTTCTCGGGGCTGCCACGGCGGCTTCCTCGCGCGCGGCAGGCGCGGCAAGCAGCCGGTGCGCGGGGCTGAGAGCCGCAGCGGCAGGGGTTTGCCGGATGGGCGGCAAGGGCTTGCCGGGTTCTGCCGGGCTGGTCGGCACGAATACAGGCTCGGCGAGCTTGGCCGTCACTTGGCCCGCTGCGGAATGGGGCAGAACAGCGATGGCAGGGGCATCGCCCGTGGGCAGGGCTTCGCGGGCAAGATGGGCCGCAAATCCGGGGGTTTCTGCGCCGGATGCAGGCACGTTCGCCGCTGCCGTGGCACTTCCCGGAAAGGGTGCAGACACGGCGGCGCGGGGGAGTAGGGTGGGGGCCGGAACAGTCATCGCAGAGCAGCAGTCCTTGCGCGGGGGGGCTTGGTTAACGCCTGCTATTCAAGAGGCGTGCCAACCGATCCCGCAGCGGGCGCTCCCGCCGCACCTTGCGCTTGTTCAGCCGCCTTGCGGGCGATGCGCTGGCGCGCGGCTTCGATCCGTTCGTCTACTGCGGCACGGCGGCGTTCGGCTTCGGCGGCTTCGGCGGCGCGCGCATCGGCGGCTGCGCGCGCGCGCACCAGATCCTGCGCCGTGGTTTCGGCCATCCGCGTCAGGCCCGCGACGAACTGCTGTGTCTGGCGCAAGTCTGCGCCATCGCGGGCATCGCGGCGCAAGCGATAGGCATCGATCAGCGCGGCGGTGCGCGCCTCCAGATGGGTGACTTGTGCGAGCGTCTGTTCCGCGCGGGCGGCTTCGGCCAGCGCGGTCTGCCGGGCGATATCGCGCAGCCGCTCCAGCCGCCGCAGGCGCTTGAGCTTGGTCTTGTCCGCGCTCATCCGGCCATCAGCGCGCCAAGTTCAGCGACGCTGCGCGCCAGCGGGACCACTTCGCGCTGGGGCTGGCTGAGGAACCGGGTGAGCGCCCCGTGCATCGCAATCGCGCGGTCAAGCTGCGGATCGGCCCCGGCGCGATAGGCACCCATCAGCACGAGATCGCGGTTCGCTTCATAGTTGGCGATCAGCGCGCGAAAGGCGCGGGCATCGGCCTGGTGCAGCGGATCGACGATATCGTTCATCACGCGGCTGAGCGATGCGGCGATGTCGATGGCCGGATATTGGCCGCGCTGCGCCAGATCGCGCGAAAGCACGACATGGCCGTCCAGGATCGCGCGCGCGGTATCGACCACGGGGTCGTCCTGGTTGTCGCCATCGGCCAGCACGGTGTAGAGCCCGGTGACCGAGCCGCCACTGGCCGCCGAATTGCCCGCGCGCTCCACCAGCTTGGTGATCGTGGCGAGCGCCGAAGGGGGATAGCCGCGCGCCGCGCCTGGTTCGCCCAGCAGCAGCGCAATCTCGCGCCCGGCGTGGGCCACGCGGGTCAGGCTGTCCATGATCAGCAGCACCTGATGCCCAGCGGCGCGGAAGTATTCGGCCATCGATGTGGCGAGCATGGCGCCGCGAATGCGCAAGTTGGGGGCGTGATCGGCGGGCACGGCAACGACGATGCTGCGCGCGCGGCGCGGACCGGACATATGCTTTTCGACGAAATCGGATACCTCACGCGCGCGTTCGCCGATCAGGCCGACGATCACGATTTCCGCCTCGGTGCCGTGCGCGATCATGTCGAGCAGCACGGATTTGCCTACGCCCGATCCGGCCATCACGCCGATGCGCTGGCCGACCCCGAACGTGGTAAGGGCGTTGAGCGCGCGCACGCCGACATCGAACGCCTCGCGCACGGGTGCGCGGTCCAGCGCGCTGGTGCGCACGCCGCCAGAGGGCCATTCGGCGCGGGCGGCAATGAGCGGGCCGCCATCAATCGGCAGGCCCTCACCGTCCACCGCGCGGCCCAGAAACGCCTCACCTACCGGCAGCATGCCGGGGCGGCCTTCGGGGCGGACGCGCGCGCCGGGGCGCAGCAGCACGGTATCGCCCAGCAACATCATCAGCATCCGCCCGGCGCGAAAGCCGATGGTTTCGGCCAGCAGCGAGCCCCCGCCCCCGCCATCCGGCCCATGCGCAATGCGGCACTGCGCGCCAATCGGCAGCGAAAGCCCGCTGACCTCCAGCAGCCCGCCATCGCAGGCCGTGACAAGGCCATAGCGGCGCGGGGCGAAATCGGGCTGGGCTTCCTCGCAGCGGGCCAGCAGCGGGATCGCGGTATTCAGCATGAGGAGAGCGCCTCGCTCAGCGCGCGTGCCCAGGTGCCGGGGCCGTCTTCCACGCCGCCTGCCGTGCCATCGATGCGCAGCGCGCCGCGTTCAAGGCCGGGGTCAGGTTCGCAGTGCCAGTCTTCGGGCAGGCGCGCGGCAAGGAGCGCGAGGTCTTCGGGGTGGAGCCGGATCACGCGCTCGTCTGCCGCGCGCGCGAGCATGGCAGCGGCGGTCCTGACGCGGGCGGCAAGGGCATCGGGATCGGCGGCATAATCGCCCAGCAGCGGCTGGCACAGCGCGAGGACGGCATCGCGCAGGCGCGCTTCCAGTTCGCGCGTGAGGTCTGCGTCCAGCCTGCCGAACGCCAGTTCGATCCGCGCGCGCGCCGCATCCTGCGCGGTGAGCGCTTCGCGCAGAGCGGCTTCGGCATCGGCGGCGCCTTGCGCATAGCCTGCGGCAAAGGCACGGGTTTCGGGGTCTTCTTCTTCGGCCGGGGGGGCTTGCTCGGGCGGCGGCAAGGCATCGGTTGCCGCCTCGCGCACAAAGCGGTGATCGCGGCGAAAACCGGTGGGGCCAAGCCCAAGCTCGGCCAGCGAAAGCGGGCGGACAGCCGCCGCCACGGCGCGTTCAGACATAGTCGTCGTCGCCCGCGCCGAACACGATGGTGCCTTCGGCGGCGAGGCGGCGGGCGGCAGCGACCACGGCCTTCTGTGCTTCGACCACTTCGGCCATCTTCATGCGGCCGCGCGCCTCGATCTCGTCGCGCACGCCTTCGGCAGCTCTGCTCGACATGGCGCGGAAGAAGCAGTCGCGGCTTTCGGCGCCAATGCCCTTGAGCGCGGCGATGAGCGTATCGGAATCGACCTCGCGCAGCAGCGAGCCCATCGATTTCTCGTCGAGCACGAACAAGTGCTCGAACTTGAACATTTCGTTCTCGATGGCCTTGGCGAGCTGTTTGTCGGCCCTGGCGATTTCCGGCATGACTCGTTTTTCTACCGCGCGGGCCGAGGCGTTGATGATATCTGCCGCCTCGCGCACGCCGCCCATGGTGAGCGCGCTGCTGCCGTGGCATTCGGTGATGCGCTGGGCGAGCAGGTCTTCCAGCATGGCAATGGCCTCGGGCGCGACGGGGCCGAGCGTGGCGATGCGCTGGAGCACTTGCGGCTGCAGCGTTTCCGGCAGGGCATGAAGCACGCCCGCCGCCACATCGGGATCGAGCTGCACCAGCAGCACGGCCAGCGCCTGTGGATGTTCGCCCTGCACCAGCGGCACGAGCGCATGGGGGGTGAGCCACCGCGCGAGTTCGAGGCTGGAGCCGGGGCGCGGCGCATCAGGGGCGATGCGCTGCATCAGGTTGTCCGCCTTGAAATCGCCGACCGCGCTGGTCATCAGCTGGCGCACCTGATCGACGCGGTCGGTGTTGCCGATGGTGACTTGCGCGGCATGATCGACAAAGCCCTGCAGCGCCTGAGTGATCGAATCAGCGTCAATCTCGCCGATCTCGCACATCTTCGCGCCCAGCAGGCGCAGTTCGGCAGGTTCGAGCTGGGCAAGCAGCGATGCGGCGTGGGTATCATCCAGCAGCATCATCATCACCGCGGCGCGGGTGGGGCCGCTGATTTCCGCGCCGGTCTGGTCTTGCGCTTCGGTGGTCATGCCGTGCCCTCGGGTGCGGGTTCGTTGAGCAGTTGGCGCAGCGCATTGAGCGCGTTGTCGGGCTGTTCGACGACGATGCGCTGCGCCACGCCGACCTGGCGGCTGAGCGCATCGGGATCGATCTCGCCGGTCTCCGGATCAATGATCGGCTCGATCTGCTGGATCTTCTTGCGGCGGCGGCGCGCGGGCTTGCCCTCGCCATTTTCGTCGGCCTCGCCCTCTTCGCCTTCGCCCTCCTTTTCGCCGTCCTCGCTCGCGGCGCCGTCCTTGGCGGCGGCTTCCTCTGCGGCATCCTTTACGATGACCGGGGCGGGATCGCGTTTCAGCGCCTTGATCAGCGGGCGCACGCCCAGCAGCAGCGTGAGCAGCACGGCCAGCAGGGCCACGACATTGCGCACGATCATCGCGAACCACGGGGTTTCCCAAAACGCGGGCGGGGTGACGGTGACGGGGCTGAACGTGCGCACGACCACCGCGACCTGATCGCCGCGCGCCGGATCTGCGCCGACCGCCGCCGAGACAAGCTGCTTGAGCTGGTCGATCTCGGCAGGCTTGGCCTTGGCCATGATCGCGCCCGAAAGCGCGACGGCGACCGAGAGGCGTTTGATCTTGCCGGGAGTCTGATTGGTGACCGCCACTTCGCGGCCCAGTTCATAGGTGCGCGCGGACGAGCTTTCGCCGTTGGCGGGCGGGGCAGGATTTGCGCCTGCCGCTGGCGTGGCACCAGCCGCAGGAGGCGCGCCCGGCGCGCCGGGCTGGGCCGTGGTGGGTGGCGGCGGCGTGTTGGACAGCACGCCGGGAACGCCTGCGGCCGTGCCCGCGCCGGGGGTCTGGCTGGCGGACTGGGTTTCGGAGCGGACCACGCCCTGCTTGTCATAGCTTTCGCGCGCCGAGGTGAGCTGGTCCATATCGAGATCGACCTGGATCTCGCTCGAAAAATTGCCCTCTCCCAGCATGGGCGTGAGCAATTGCGCCACCTGGCTGCGCAGCTTTTCTTCCATGCGCGATTGCAGATCGAGGCGGTCAGTCTCACCGGGTTTGGCCGAAGACAGCAAGCGGCCGTGCTGGTCGATCACCTTGACCGCATCGACGGACAGCGAGGGAACGGACCCCGCAACCAGATTGACGATAGCGCTGACCTGGCTGTCCGCCAGCTGGCGTCCGCGCGCGAGCTTGACCATGACCGAGGCGGTGGGGGCGACGTTATCCCGCACGAACACCGACTTTTCCGGCTCGGCCAAATGGACGCGCACGGCTTCCACACCGTCGATCTGCATGACGGTGAGCTCGAGCTCGCGCTCACGT
>JAIXYF010000427.1 GCA_027490345.1 Novosphingobium sp. | reverse complement strand
CCTCGCCAAGCGAAGCGCCGACCAGGGCGATCCGCGCCGAAGGATCGGTGCTGGCAATTTCGCGCACCCATTCTGCCCCGGCGCGGGTCTTGCCAAAGCCGCGCCCGGCCATGATCAGCCACACCCGCCAGTCGCCCGGCGGCGGCAGTTGCGATGCGCGGGCCCACAGCGGCCAGTTCCAGGGCATCGCGTTCCGCTCGGTTTCATCCAGCAGGTCCGGCAACTCATGGGCGATCCCGTCGTCATCGTGGCGCAGGAAATCGAGCCGATCCGTATTCACGCTGCCCCCGGCGGCTTGGGCAGGATGGCTCCAGCCCTGGCGGCGGCTTCGCGCTGCGCCTTGGCATCCATCACCCGCCGCCGCAGTTCCTCGACCTTGCGATCGATCGATGCACGGATTTCTTCGGCGCTCACATGGTCGCGCCGTGCCCGCTCACGTGCCGCCGATTCGCGGTGAGCTGCCAGCAGGCGAAAGGCGGTGGCGTTGTCGAACGTCCGGTTCGCCCGCTTGGCGCCTGCCGGGGGCTTCAGCTCGCCGGTGCGGAGCCGGTAGAGCAACTCCATTTCCAGATTGTCATAGCCTTCGCACAGGGCGATCTGCCAATTGCGGTTGAACTCGTGGTCCTGCCGCCGCCGATGATAGGCGGTTGAAACATCGATCTGGGCCCGGCGGGCTGCGGCTGCCACGTTTGAAGTATCGGCCAGCGCCGCCACAAAAGTCGCGGTCCAATGCTCTGCTTCGGCGGGCCGGCCTTGTTGCGGCGGGGCCACACCACGCCTTCGGGGTGCATCGGATCGCTGAGCCATGGTCTGTCCGTCGCTGGGAGAAGGGGAGGCGCTGAGCGTTCCGCTGCTGTCAGGCGGCGACTCGGTCTATCGCGATGTTCCTGTTATGTACTCAAATAGCGTGACGATGTCAAGTGTTTTGTACCGATATGGTTAAGCTCGCGCCCCCCTAGCGCTTTGCTGTCCGCTCGCTTAGGGAATGTTTGCATTGCGCTGCTAGAAGGCCCCTGCAGGCGCTCTCCCGGCCCTGTTGCCAGACCAGCCGCCGCGCGCGTCCGATCAATCGAGTAGTCCGCTTCATGCTTCGCAGCCTCTACAACTGGACCATGGCCAAGGCCACGCACCCGCATGCCGAGATCTGGCTGGCGCTGTTTTCGGCGATGGAAGCCAGCTTCTTTCCGGTGCCGCCGCATCCGCTGCTTGGCCTGATGTGTCTGGCCGAGCCGAAAAAGGCCGTCCGCTTCTCGGCCATTGCCACCGCCGCTTCGGTGGTCGGCGGGCTGCTGGGCTATATGATCGGGTATTTCCTCTTCGCCAGCGTGGGCAAGGAACTTCTCGCCCTCCTGCATCTTGCGGAAAGCTTCCCCAAGGCAGCCTGCTATTTGCGCGAATACGGGGTGGAGATCATCGTCATCAAGGGCGCCACACCAATCCCGTTCAAGCTGCTCACGATCACGGCCGGCTTCATTGCCATGCCGATCGTGCCGTTCCTGCTCGCCAGCATCGTCAGCCGCTCGATCAGCTTCATGATCGTCGGCGGCTTGTTCCGCTTGTTTGGTGCACCGATCAAGCGCGTGATCGATAAGTATCTCGGCCTCGTCACCATCGGTTTCGTGGTGTTCGTCGTCGGCGGGTTCTATCTGGCCAGTGTGATCAGCGGTGCCAGCACCGGCAGCGCCGAAGTCTCGGCTCGCTGCGCAAAGGCCACTGTCGCCACGCTCTGAAGTGGCCGCTGCCATTGGGCCGGCGGCCCATGGCCTGAAGGCTCAGTGCCTGCCCGCTCAGTGCCTGCCGGCTCAATGCCCGGGAAAGTCCATCAGCGCCTGAACTATAACGCCTGCACTGCGCAGCTGCTCCGCGCCATGCAGCTCGGGCAGATCGATCACGAATAGCGCATGATCCACGCAGGCACCTGCCCCGCGTAGCAATTCGGCCGCCGCCAGTGCCGTCCCGCCGGTCGCGATCAGATCGTCCAGGATCACCACCCGTGTGCCCTTGGTTATTGCGCTGGGGTCGATCTCCAGGCGGTCGCGCCCATATTCCAGCGCATAATCAACGCCCACCGTGCGTACCGGCAGCTTGCCCGGCTTGCGCACTGGCACAAAGCCCACGCGCAGGTGCGCCGCCACCGCCGCACCAAAGATGAAGCCGCGCGCTTCGATGCCGGCGATCACATCCGCACCCGCCGCTTCGGCAAGGTGGGCCAGCTGGGCAATGCAGGCGGCAAAGCCTTTGCCATCGCGGATCAGCGTGGTCACATCGCCAAACAGGATTCCCTTTGCGGGAAAGTCCGGCACCGTCCGCACCAGCGCCTTGATCTCGTCTCTGGTCATCACCCGCCCGTGATAGCGCCGGGCACAAAAAAGGCCACCGTTGCCGGTGGCCTTTATTTGTCGACGCCTGCCGGAAGGATCAGTGCTTATCCGCCCAGACGTTCCGCTTAGCCAGATACGCCAGAACCGTCGCCGCCAGAAGGAAGCCCAGCACCGGCCAGCCCGTCTGCTTGCGCTTGTCGAGCTTGGGTTCAGCTGTCCACGTCAGGAACGCGGAGATGTCCTGCGACATCTGGTCGACGGTTGCCTTCGTGCCGTCGTTGTAGGTCACCTGGCCATCGCTCACCAGCGGGGCCGGCATCGCCAAGTTCAGGTTGGCAAAGTAAGGGTTGAAGTACAGGCCATCGGGCGTCTTGGCGTCCGGGAACATCTTGAGCAGTTCCTGCCCTTCGTGGTTCTTGTAGCCGGCCTGTTCGACATAGCCCGTCAGCAGCGAGTGGATGTACTGCGCCCCGCCATGGCGTGCCTTGGCGATGAGCGAGAGATCCGGCGGCACGCCCTGACCGGCATAATACACCGGCGGGAAGTGGTCCGAAGGCAGGTTCGCGCGCTCGCCGCGGTCACCCGTCTTGCTGTCGAAGGTCTGGGCCTTGGTGCCCCAATTCTTGGCAATCGCCTTCACTTCGGCTTCGTTGTAGCCAAGCTGCGAAAGGTCGCGGAAAGCCACCTGCTTCAGGCTGTGGCAGTTGGCGCACACTTCCTGATACACCTTGAAGCCGCGCTGAAGCTGGGCCTTGTCATAAGTTCCAAAGGGGCTGTCGAACGAGAATTCGACTTCCTTGGGATGCATGTGGAACAGCTTTTCCGCGTTCGGCGGAGTAGGCTGGGTAGCCGCGTTATATGCACCGACCCCGAAGGACAGGAGCAGCGCGGCTACAAAGAACAGGCCAACGAGCGGGCCAAATAGACGGACCATGAGGTTTCCCTTTGGATGTGCCGGGTTGGCAGGCTCAGGCGGCAGACGGTGTCAGGGTTCCGGCCGAAAGCGTGGCGCTTTCGTCCTTGCCCAGAACAGCTTCGGTGATCGAGAATGGCAGCGGCTGCGGCGTCTCGATCGACGACACGACCGGCAGGATCACAAGGAAGTGCAGGAAGTAGTACATCGAGGCGAGCTGCGAGATCATCACGTAGGGTTCCTCGGCCGGAGCGCCGCCGCAATAGCCCAGCACCAGAACGTCAACGACGAGCAGGTAGAAGAACTTGCGGAACAGCGGCCGATAGTGGCCCGAACGGACCGGGCTCGTGTCGAGCCAGGGCAGGAAGAACCACACCAGGATCGCGCTGAACATCGCCAGCACGCCCATCAGCTTGGCCGGAATGAACAGAAAGTCCGAAGT
>JAIXYF010000450.1 GCA_027490345.1 Novosphingobium sp. | reverse complement strand
GAGACATAGGCGATATCGTTGCCGCCCCCGGCGCTTTCGATCACGGCATCGCTGCTGGTGTCGATCACATAGATGTCGTGGCCCGCCTCACCGATCAGGGTGTCGGCCCCGGCGCGGCCATCCAGCCGGTCGTTGCCCGCCCCGCCGCGCAGCGTGTTGGCCCGGCGATCCCCGGTCAGCGCATCGTTGAAGGCCGATCCAGTCAGGTTCTCGATGCTGCCGAACGCATCACCCGCTGCATCAGGTCCGCTGGCCGTGCGCCGGGCAAGGCTGACGATCACGCCCACCTGGCTGGCAGCATAGCTGACGGTATCGCTGCCGTTGCCGCCAACGAACCGGTCCGCGCCCGCGCCGCCGATCAGGGTGTCGTCGCCCTCGCCTCCCGCGAGCAGGTCGGCGCCATCGCCTCCCTCCAGCGTGTCATCGCCGCGCCCGCCTTCCAGCCGGTCGTTGCCGCCAAGCCCGCGCAGCAGATCATTGCCATCCCAGCCCGTGACGAGATCATCGCCTGCACCGCCATCATGATTGTCGGCCGCCGTGGTGCCGCCAATCGTCTGGCCCGTCACGCCAGTGCCCAGCGAAAAGCGCTCGATCACGGTGTGGTTGAGGTTGAAGCCCGATCTGCCCACGTCCACCCGCGCATCGTTATAGACGACATCGAAGGTGCCATCGCTACGCACCGCAAGATCCTTGATGCCAAAGACTTGGCCCTGTGCGGCGGCAGCGGGATTGATCCGCTGCTGGTCGGTCAGCACCGCGCCGCCCGCGCCCAGCACGGCGACATAGGCATCTTGCCGCCCGGTGCCACTGAACCCGTCCACTCCGTCGCTATAGGCAATCACAATGCGCCCATCGGGCAGGGCTTCGGCGTGGATATACTTGGTGATATTGCCCATCGCGCTGCCACGCACCAGAATCCGCAACGCATCGGTCACCGGGTTTCCGGCCGCATCGAAATAGCGGATCATGCTATCCCAGCCGTCGAAGGCATTGCCCGTCCCGCCATAGCTGTTTTCCGACCAGATGACGGCGAATCCGCCGCCGGGCAGCTTCACGAGATTGGCTGGCGAGCTGACATCCAGCGTGTTTGCGCCAGGCGTGCCGCCGCCATTGCCGGTGTAATAGGGAATTTGCTCGACCCGCACCGGCGCTCCGGCGCCCTTCGGCCCGCCCGAAATCTGCACGGTGATCGTGGCCTGGCCATGGAAGCCGCCGCCAACGGCCTGATCCTGCCCGACTTGCACGCGGTCATAATAGAGATAGGCCACCTGCCCGCCGGTCAGCGTGTCGCTATCCCAGGTGTACTGATTATCGGCCTGCCGCGTGGTGCTCGCCCCGTTGATCGTGATGCTGTCCGTCGAGGCGATCAGCGATGGCGCCAGCGCATCTCCGGTCGCATCGAAATAGCGGATGCGCACATCGCTGGCCTGTGAAACCGGATAGGTCTGCGCCGTGCCATTTTGCGTGTAGCTTACAGTGATCGGCGTCGGGCCGGCCGCATCGGAATTGTAGATCACGGCAAATCCGCCGCTGGCAGTCGGTGTAATGCTGTAGCCTGCCGTACCGGACAGGCTGTCGCCCTGCTCGGCCATGGGATAGACTACCTCGCCCACCACACGCCCCGCCGCGTTGTAGGTCTGCAACATCACCCCGCGCCCCAGCCCGGCATGGACCGTGCCGAACACCACGAAGCCACCACCGGCGAGTTGCTGGACGCCGCCGAAGTTGAAATTGCCGACCGTGTAGTTCGCCGAAACCACCGTGCGCGCGCCTTCGCCCGAAAGGCGCGTCATCCACTGGCCGCCTTCGCTGGAGCGCACGAGCAGATCTGCATTGGCACCGGCATCAAGCTGGACATCGTGTCCGCCGCCCGTGTCGAACGCATCCATCCGGAAAAGTGTCATGTCCCCAAGGCTCCTTCGCTGCCGCAGGCCCGCTCGGCCCGATCACAAGACAAAGGCGTGAGGAACGGGAAAACCGGTTCACCGGCTGCGCGAAAAAAGTTCGTGGCCGGGCGCGCGGCGCGCTAGCATCCGCAGTGATGACTCACCTGCACCTCAATCCGATCTACGCGCAAATGCCAGTCACCGTATTCGAGCACATGTCGGGACTTGCCCGCAGCCTCGGCGCGATCAATCTCGGGCAGGGTTTTCCCGATAGCCCGCCCCCGCAGGCGCTCACCACTGCGGCCATGCGCGCGATGGAAACCCGCTCGCAGCACTATCCCCCCAGCATGGGCTTGCCCGAACTGCGCGACGGGGTCTGCGCCTTCTATGCGCGCGAACAGGGCCTTGCCCTCAGCCGCGAGCAGGTTGTCGTCACCTCGGGCGCGACCGAGGCCCTTGCTGCTGCGATCCTCGCCGTGGTGGGCGCGGGCGATGAAGTGCTGCTGTTCGCGCCCGCTTATGATGCTTATGCCCCGCTCGTGCGCCGGGCAGGCGGCGTGCCGGTGTTCGTGCCGCTCAGCCCGCCGGCATGGGCCTATGATGAAGCCGCGATTCGCGGCGCGCTCACCCCCCGCACCCGCGCGCTGATCCTCAACGATCCGCTTAACCCCACCGGATCGGTTGCCAGCGCGGACGAACGCGCCTTCCTCGCCCGGATCGCCTGCGAACACGATCTTGTCGCCATTTGCGATGAAGTGTGGGAAGCCGTGCGCTTCGATGGCCGGGTCCACCGTTCGCTGCTGGCCGAGCCCGGCATGGCCCGGCGCACGATCAAGATCGGCTCGGCGGGCAAGATCTTCGGGGCTACGGGCTGGAAAATCGGCTGGATGGTGGGCGATGCCGCGCTGGTCGGCGTGCTGGCCAAGGCGCACCAGTTCCTCACGTTCACCACCCCGCCGATGCTGCAATGGGCCGTGGCCGAGGGGCTGGCCGATGCGGGCATCACCGCCGCGCTCCATGCCGATTGGTCCGCCTCGCGCGCTGAGCTCATCGGCGGCCTTGCAGGCGCCGGGTTTGCGGTTCTCGAAAGCGCCGCAACGTGGTTTACCTGCATCGACCTTGCCGCAAGCGGCATTGCCATGGACGACACCACCT
>JAIXYF010000329.1 GCA_027490345.1 Novosphingobium sp. | reverse complement strand
GCCAACATTTCCAATTCGGGCACGCTGTTTGCTTTTGCCGCGGTTTCGATCGCGGTACTGGTGATCCGCCGCCGCGAGCCGGATCGCCACCGCCCGTTCCGCACCCCGGCGATCTATCTCACCGCGCCGCTCAGCCTCGCGGGCTGTCTCTATCTGTTCTACAAGCTCGACTGGAAGAGCCAGCAGCTCTTCGTGGTCTGGGCGGTAGTCGGGCTTGTGGTCTATTTTGCCTATAGCCGCAGCCGCAGCCATGTCGGACGCGGTCTGGTCGAAGTGCATGAGGATGACAGCGACATTCCGCCGCAGCCGGTGCCGCCGATCAATTGATCGCACCGCAATTGGCTATGCAAAGGGCCGCTTCCCCCAGGGGAGGCGGCCTTTTTGCATGGAAGGGACCCTCTTGCATGGAAGGGCAGGCGATGCAGGGAGCGGCTTGCATGATGGAAGAATAAGAACATAATAAGAACATGAGCCGAATCGAAACCCGTTCCGAAGTTCACGTCCTCTCCCCGCCGCTGCCTGCCGGATTGCGGCGGGGGCCTGCGTTCCGCGCGCTGTCTGGTGCTCAATCGGCACGCTGGCAGCCGGGGCGTGCCACTGCTTGCCGCCACACCGAAGTCTTTGCCGCCGCCGGAGAGGCAAGCGGGGCCGCGCTGGCGCTGGCCTTCGCGCGCGATGCCCTTCACGCCGATGCCGAAGACCAGCGCCCGTGGCTGTGGGTGCAGGACAAGGCGGCGCTGCGGCTTTCGGGGCGGCCCTATCGCCCGGGCCTGCCGCAGCATCTACGCCACCGCCTGATCCATGTTTCCGCCGCCACCCCGGAAGATGCGCTGTTCGCGCTGGAAGAAGGGCTGCGCTGCCGCGATCTGGCTTTCGTCATCGGCGAAATCGCGGGCAATCCCCGCGCGCTGGATTTCACCGCCTCGCGCCGCCTCAGCCTTGCGGCGGAAAAGCACGGCACCGCGCTGTGGCTGGTGCGGCTGGATGCGCGGGCCGATCTCGGCTCGGCGCGGATGCGCTGGCGCGCCGCTGCCGCGGCTTCTCCGCCGCCGCGCTGGAACCCACAGGCGCCCGGCCGGCCCGCATGGCAGGCGGAGCTGTTTCGCGCCCATACCTTTCAACCCGGACACTGGACCTTGCGCGATGACGGCAACGCTCTCACCGCCGCTCCCATCACAAACCCCGGCGCGCCGGATCATGGCGATCTGGTGCACGGGATTGGCGCTCGATCGCTGGCGGCTGGCTGAAGGCTGCGCGCGGGGTGAGGGGGGCGATGCCGCCCCGCTCGCGCTGATTGCCGAAACCGCGCACGGCCCGCGCCTTGCTGCGGTAAACGCTGCTGGCGCTGCGCAAGGCGTGCGCATGGGCGCGATGCTGGCAGATGCGCGCACACTGTGCCCGGCGCTGGCCGTGCGCCCGGCAGATCCGGCCGGAGACCTTGCCTTTCTGGAACACCTCGCGCTCTGGGCGCAGCGCTGGGGGCCGTGGTCGGCGCTCGATCCGCCCGATGGCCTGATCGTCGATACGACCGGCGTCGCGCACCTGTTCGGCGGTGAGGCGGCGCTGCTGGCGGACGCCCGCGCGCAGCTTGCCCGGCGCGGCCTCATGGCGCGTGCGGCGATTGCCCCCACGGCAGGCGCGGCCTGGGCGCTCGCGCACTTTGGGGCGGACGGCGCGGTGCTCGAAGGCGAGGCCATGCTGGAACGCCTCGGCGCGCTCCCGGTCGCGGCGCTGCGGCTGGATGATGATGTTCTGCTGTTGCTGCGCCGTCTTGGCCTCAAGCGGCTGGAGGATCTGGCGGGTATCGGGCGTGAGGCGCTAGCCCGCCGCTTCCGCACGCGCCGTTCGCCCGGCGCGAACCCGCTGGTGCGGCTCGATCAGCTCCTCGGCCGCGTGCCCGAACCGCTGCTGCCAGTGATCGCGGCAGAGCAGCCGATGGTGCAGCGCCGCCTGATGGAGCCGATCCGCCACCGTCCGCTGCTCGATCAGGTAGTGGCCGATCTTGCGGAGGATATGGCGCGCGCGCTGGAAGGACGGGGGGAGGGCGCGCGGCGGATCGAACTGGCGGCATGGAAGGTCGATGGCGATGTCGTGGTGCGGCGGCTGGAAATGGCCGCCGCCACGCGCGATCCTGTGCATATCTGCCGCCTGTTCGCGGCGCGGCTGGATGATGTGGACGCGGGCTTCGGGATCGAACTCGTGCGTCTTGGCGCACCGTGGACCGAACCGCTCGCGCTGGCGCAGGCCGATCTTGATGCGGCGGCCGAGCGCCACGGCACCAGCCTTGCCGCCTGCATCGACCGGCTGACTGTGCGGCTGGGTGAGGGGGCCGTGCGCCGCCCGCTGCCGCGCGCCAGCCACCTGCCTGAACGCGCGCAGCGCTGGGCCCCGCCGCTGGAGCCGCAGCCGGGCCTTCAGGAAGACTTTGACTTCCACGAACGCCCGCTGAAGCTGCTCGATCGGCCCGAGCCGATTGCCGTGATCTATGAAGCGCCGGACGGGCTGCCCCGCCTGTTCCGCTGGCGCGGCACCGTGCACGAGATTGCCCGCGCCGAAGGGCCGGAACGCATCGCGCCCGAATGGTGGCGCGAACGCTCCACCGTGCGGCTGCGCGACTATTACCGTATCGAAGACAGTCTGGGCCGCCGTTACTGGATCTATCGCCACGGCTTGCCCGGTGATGGGCGCGGCGGCGCGCCCGAATGGTTCCTGCAGGGCCTGTGTGCCTGAATGCCTGATGCACCGCTCACCCCGGCGCGGCGGCATGTCCCGCTCGATGAACAGGCGCGCGCACCTGCCCGCGCGCCCTTCATCGAGCTTGGTCTTGTCACCTGCTTCTCGTTCCTGCGCGGGGCATCCGATCCGGTCGATCTCGTGCTCGCCGCGCACCGCCTTGGTTATGATGCGGTTGGCGTGGCTGATGCCAATTCGATGGCAGGCGTGGTGCGCATCCACGGCGAGGCCAAGGCGTTGGGCCTGAGGCCCGTGATCGGCTGCCGGATCGAGACCACCGAGGGTCTCACCTTCCTCGCCTATCCCGAAACCCGCGCTGCCTATGGCCGCCTCTGCCGCCTGATTTCCGCTGGCCGCATGGCCCGGCCCGATGGCGAATGGCAGGCCAAGGGGGTCTGCGAAATCGACCTTGCGATGCTGGCGGCGCACAGCGCGGGCGTGCACCTCGTGCTGCTGCCACCCTGCGTTCTGGATCAAGTGTTTACAGCTAGAATCGCCAGCAATGTCGTAGCTTTGCGCGAAGGGCAGGGGCCGGAAATCGACACCGTATCCCTCCCTTTTCCCGCGCTTGTCCCCCATCTTGCCCACAGCCTGCCCACCATGCGCCACATGGCCGCCAGCTATCTCTACAGCGGTGACGACATTGCCCGGATCAATGCGCTCGATGCGCTCGCCCGCGAGCACGGCCTTGCGCTTCTCGCCACCAACGATGTCCATTATCATGAGGCAGCACGGCGGCCCTTGCAGGACGTGATGACCGCGATCCGCCACAAGACCACCGTGGCGCGCGCCGGACACCTGCTTCACCCCAATGCCGAGCGGCACCTCAAATCGCCGGAAGAAATGCTCCGTCTGTTCGAGCGCTGGCCCCATGCCATTCGTGCCGCGCGCGATCTGGCCGATGCCTGCACGTTCAGCCTTGAGGAACTCAGCTACGAATACCCGGAAGAAATCTGCCCGGAAGGCCGCACCCCGCAAGACTGGCTGGAGGAGCAGACCTGGGCCGGGGCAGAGGGCCGCTATCCCTCCGGCGTGCCCGAAAGCGTCAGCACGACGCTCATCCGCGAGCTGGCGCTGATTGCCAAGCTGAACCTCGCAACCTACTTTCTGACCATCAAGGATATCGTTGATTTCGCGCGGTATCAGGATCCGCCGATCCTGTGCCAGGGGCGCGGGTCTGCGGCCAATTCGGCAGTGTGCTATTGCCTTGGCATCACGGCTGTGGACCCTGCGCGCCACGCCCTGCTGTTTGACCGGTTCATTTCGGAGGAGCGCAAGGAGCCGCCCGATATCGACGTCGATTTCGAGCATGAGCGGCGCGAGGAAGTGATCCAGTACATCTATCGCCGCTATGGCCGCCAGCGCGCCGGGCTTTGCGCCACGGTGATTCATTACCGCCCGCGCATGGCGATCCGCGAAGTGGGCAAGGCGATGGGCCTCACCGAAGACGTCACCGCTGCGCTGGCGCGCACCGTGTGGGGCGGGTGGGGCAGCGAAGTGGCCGAACGCAATGTCGCGCAGGCGGGGCTTGATCTGGCTGATCCACACCTCAAGCGGGTTCTGAAGATCACCGAGCAGATGATTGGCATGCCCCGCCACCTTTCACAGCATGTCGGCGGTTTCATCCTCACCCAAGGTCCGCTGACCGAGACGGTGCCCATCGGCAATGGCGCCATGGCGGACCGCAGTTTCATCGAATGGGACAAG
>JAIXYF010000324.1 GCA_027490345.1 Novosphingobium sp. | reverse complement strand
GATCGATCGCCTTCACGCTTATCTGCCTCGGACTCGCCGCCGCCTATGGATGGTTCCAGACCGCGTCCGTGCCCGCCACGCTCGCCATGCTGTGGATCGTGGTGATGCTCTCGGTGCTGGAAATCTCGCTCTCATTCGATAACGCCGTGGTCAACGCGGCGGTGCTGGGCGAGATGGACCCGGTCTGGCAGCGCCGCTTCCTCACCTGGGGCATGGTGATCGCGGTGTTTGCCATGCGTATCGTGTTTCCGCTGGCCATCGTGGCGATTGCGGCAGGCATTGGCCCGATCGAAGCGGTGCGCATTTCGTTGACCGAGCCTGCGCGCTATGAAGCCATCGTCTCGAGCGCGCATGTCGGCATTGCCGGTTTTGGCGGCGCGTTCCTCGCGATGGTCGGGCTTTCGTTCTTCTTCGATGGCGAAAAGGACGTCCACTGGATCACCTGGCTGGAAAGCCGTCTGGCCTCGTTCGCCGATATCAAAGCCGCCGAGATCGCGATCCTGCTCTGCGCACTCTACGGCATTTCGCTGCTGCTCCCGGCCGCAGAGGCGCTGACGTTCCTTGGTGCAGGTGCGCTCGGCATCGTGACCTTCATCGCGGTGGAAGCCATCGGCACCCTGCTCGAAATGCAGGAAGCCGCGCAGAAAGCGGCGGGGCAAGTCGTGCGCTCGGGCCTTGGCGGGTTCCTCTACCTCAACGTGCTCGATGCCTCGTTCAGCTTTGACGGGGTGATCGGTGCGTTTGCGCTTTCGAACAACATGGTGGTCATTGCGCTGGGCCTGTCCATCGGCGCGATGTTCGTGCGCTCGCTCACCCTGCTGCTGGTGCGCGAAGGCACGCTGGCGGAATACCGCTACCTTGAACACGGCGCGTTCTGGGCGATCATCGCGCTGGCTGCGATCATGCTGATCTCAGCGCATGTGGAAATCCCCGAAACCGTGACCGGCCTCATCGGCGCGGCGCTGATCGGGCTTTCGATGTGGTGGTCCGTCCGCCACAAGCGCCGCTTCCCCGATGCCGAGATCGAGGAAGCGCTGCGCTCGGATTGAAATTCCGGAGTGAGGCTAAGCCTCAATCCAGCGGCACGGACGCCAGTCTGGGCGCAGGCGCAGGCGTGGCGCTGAAGCGCGGTGCGGGCGCGGGCATCGTCATCCCGCCGTCTTCCACGAATGTGCCGCGCGCCGCGTTGTGCGGGTGGTGCGGCGCTTCCTTGAGGCTCAGCACCGGCGCAAAGCAGATGTCCGTGCCGTCCATGATCGCTTCCCACTCGGCGCGGGTCTTGGTCTGGATCAGCGCGGCAACCTTGGCCTTCAGCGTGGGCCATTGGGACTGGTCCTGCTGCGCGGCGAAAGCGGGATCGCCACCGAGGCCCGACTTTTCCATCAGCAGCGCATAGAACTGCGGTTCGATCGAGCCCAGCGCGATCCACTTGCCGTCGCTCGTCTCGTACGTGTCATAGAAGTGCGCGCCGCCATCGAGGAGGTTCACCCCGCGCTCGTCCTTCCACTGGCCATTGCCGAAGAAGGTCCAGGTCATCGCCGAAATGATCGCCGCGCCGTCCACCATCGCGCAATCGATTACCTGCCCCCGGCGGGTGCGCTGCGCCGAAAGCACGCCCGCCAGCACGCCGAACGCCATAACCATGCCGCCGCCGCCGAAATCACCCACGGCATTGACCGGAAACTGCGGCTTGCCGCCTGCCGCGCCATACGTGTGGAGCGCGCCGGCCAGTGCGATGTAGTTGATGTCATGCCCCGCCAGCGGGGCCATCGGCCCATCCTGCCCCCAGCCGGTCATCCGGCCATAGACGAGACGCGGATTATCAGCCAGCAACACCTCCGGCCCCAGCCCCAGCCGCTCCATCACGCCCGGGCGATAGCCCTCGATGATCGCGTCGGCCTCTTTCACCATCTCGCGGATGCGCGCGATCGAGGCGGGATCCTTGAGATCGAGCTCGATCCGCACGCGGTTGCGATTGAGGATATCACGGTTGCCGGCATCGCCCACGCGGCCGCCCTTGGAGGGCCGGTCGATCCGGATCACTTTCGCGCCATGGTCGGCCAGCATCATGCAGGCGAAAGGCCCCGGCCCGATCCCGGCGAACTCCAGAACCGTCAAACCTTCCAGCGCACCAGCCATCACACACCCCGTTTGTTTTAACCGATCAATTGAATCGAGGTTTGCCGCGCGATTGCGCCCCTGTCGAGCTATAATGTCGAGACGTAATGTCGCGTTTTAACATCGAGCGTTATGGCGCCGCCACCGGTTGGCCGCGCGCGGCCAGCGCGCGCGAGACCGCGCCAAAGGCATCGCGGCGCGGGCCGCCCGCCCATGCTGCGGCCAGCAGTTGCATCGCCGCCAGGCTCTGCGGGTTCTGTGCCAGATAGCGCGCGGTCATGGCATCAGCCTCGCGCGCGCGCCCCAGCGCCCGCAGGCCTGCATCCATGCGCCGCAGCACCGGCTCCTTGAACCGGATCATCGCGCCCTTCTGATAATCGGCCAGCGCGCCGAGGGCATCGCCGCGCATCATGCGAATGTCGCCAACCAGCAGATGCGCTTCAGCTGCGCCGGGATTGGCAACGCGCAAGCGTTCGGCGACCGTTTGCGCATCATCCAGACGGCCATCGCGCAGCAAGGCACGGATATAGGGCACAGCTGCGCTCGCCTGTCCCGGCGCATCGGCATAAGCCGCGCTCAGCACGCCCGTATCGAAACTGACCGGGAGCGGCGCGGGGCCGTGGGCGGCGGGCTCTGCCGCTTCGGCAAACAGCGCCGCGGCCCGGGCCTTGTCTCCCAGCCGCCGCCAGCTTTGCCCCACCAGTTGCAACGTATAGGGGGTTGTCCACGCCTGCGCGGTATCGCCATCGAACCGCGTAGTGATCGGCTGATCGCTGCCTTGCCGCGCCAGCGCGCGCAGCAGCATTTGCCGGGCGGCGAGATTATCGGGCT
>JAIXYF010000303.1 GCA_027490345.1 Novosphingobium sp. | reverse complement strand
CGGCATCGCGCAGCGCCTGGATCGTAGCGGCCATGTCTTCCGCGCGCGCACCCGCCAGCGTGATGTCTCCCCCGGTGATGGCAGCGGCGCAGGCATAGCTGCCCGCTTCGATCCGATCAGGCATGACCATGTAGGTTGCGCCGTGAAGGCGGCTCACACCGTGGATCGTTATGTCAGACGTGCCGATCCCTTCGATCTGGGCGCCCATGGCAACGAGCAGGTTGCAGAGGTCGACGATTTCCGGCTCGCGCGCGGCGTTGTGCATGGTGCTGGTGCCGCGCGCCAGAACCGCCGCCATCAGCGCGTTTTCGGTCGCGCCCACCGAGACGATTGGGAAGCTGTAATCACCGCCGGGCAGCCCGCCATCGGGCGCAATGGCACGGACATAGCCTGCGGCCAGCTCGATCTTTGCACCGAAAGCTTCGAGCGCCTTGAGATGGAGATCAATCGGGCGATTGCCGATGGCGCAGCCGCCGGGGAGCGAAACTGTCGCCTCTCCCGCACGGGCGAGCAGCGGGCCGAGCACGAGAATCGAGGCGCGCATCTTGCGCACGAGATCGCAGGGAGCAACAGTGGAGGTCAGGCGCGTGGCCTGCAGGGTCATCACCCGGCCGAAATCTTCAGGCCTTGCGCCTGCAATCGAGGTCGAGACGCCGAACTGATTGAGCAGGTGCTGGAACCCGTCGATATCGGCAAGGCGCGGCAAATTGCGCAACGTTACCGGCTCATCGGTCAGCAGCGCGCAAGGTAGCAGGGTCAGTGCGGCATTCTTTGCGCCTGAGACGGGAACAGTGCCGGAAAGGCGATTGCCGCCGCGAATGATAATCTTGTCCATCGCGGTCATTTAGCTTGTTTGCAAAGCTGCGCAACAGGATCGAAATGATGGCGCATTAGGCGCGCGTTATGTCACAGTATGGCAGGCGGCCCGATGCGGCGGCGCTAGAAGGGATCAGATACGACATGACCGGTAACAATGCAGCCCAATCTTCCGATAAGGCCGGCCGCAAGCCCATCCGCAAAGCGGTGTTTCCGGTGGCGGGCATGGGCACGCGCTTCCTTCCGGCGACCAAGGCGATTCCCAAGGAGATGCTACCGATCATCGACCGCCCGCTGATCCAGTATGCGGTGGACGAGGCGCGCGAGGCTGGAATAGAGCAGCTGATCTTCGTTACCGGGCGCGGAAAGACGTCCATTGTCGAGCATTTCGATACGGCGTTCGAGCTGGAGCGCACGATGAGTGATCGCGGCAAGGATCTGACGATTCTCGATCCGACTCGCATCCTGCCGGGCAATCTCGTCACTGTGCGCCAGCAGGTGCCGATGGGCCTTGGTCATGCCATCTGGTGCGCGCGGGCCATCGTGGGGGATGAACCTTTCGCGATTTTCCTGCCCGATGAACTGATGATCGGCACGCCCGGTTGCATGAAGGAAATGGTCGAGGCCTACAACGAAGTGGGCGGCAATCTGATCAGCGTGCTGGAAGTGCCGGAGGAGGAAGTCTCCAGCTACGGCGTGATCGCGCCAGGCGCGCGGATTTCGGGCAAGCTTACCGAAGTGACCGGGCTGGTGGAGAAGCCCAAGCGCGAGGATGCGCCTTCCAACCTCATCATCTCCGGCCGCTATATCCTGCAGCCCGAAGTGATGCGCACGCTGGAAGGCCAGGAAAAGGGTGCAGGCGGCGAAATCCAGCTGACCGATGCGATGGCGCGCATGATCGGCGAGCAGCCGTTCCACGCGGTGACGTTCGGCGGCCGCCGGTTCGATTGCGGCAGCAAGACCGGTTTCGTCGAGGCGACGCTGGCGCTCGCGCTGGAACGGCCGGACATGGCCGCCGATGTGCGGGCGATCATGCAGCGGTTGCTGGCGCAATAGGCGGGCGGTTCAGGCCGCCTTCCACCGCATCGGCAGGCGCTTCAGCCCACCGACGAAGGTGGACTTGGCGCGCGCCGGTTCGCCGGCCAGCTCCACGCTTTCCAGCCGGTCGAGCAGCACTTCAAACAGGATGCGCATTTCAAGCCGTGCCAGATGCAGGCCCAGGCACTGGTGCGCCCCGGCGCCGAACGCAAGGTGGCGGTTGCCCTCGCGCGCGGCATCGAAGCGGCGCGGATCGGGGAACTGGGCGGGATCATGGTTGGCCGCCACATAGTTCAGCATCAGCCAGTCGTCCTTGGCGATCTTCTGCCCGCCCAGTTCGGTATCGACCGCAGCAGTGCGCATGAAGTGTTGAACGGGCGTGGTCCAGCGGATCGCTTCTTCCACGATCCCGGCGAGCAGGCTGCGATCGGCCTTGACCCGTGCAAACTGTTCGGGATCGCGCGCCAGTGCCAGCATGGCTCCGGCAGTCGAGGCGCTTGTCGTATCGTGACCGGCGCTGGCGGTGATGATGTAGTACCCGGCGGTGACGACATCATCGAGCGGTGCGCCGTCGATCGTGCCGTTGGCAATCACCGTGGCGACGTCGTCGGTCGGGTTCTTGCGCCGTTCGGCGGCAAGCGAGGCGAAATAGGCTTCGAAGTCCTTCACCGCCCCCGCAACGATCTGGGTGATCATCTCGGGCGGCAGGTTCTTGATGCCGGACTGGTTGAGGTCCTCATCCTGCCCGCCGAACATCTGCTGGGTGAGGACGAGCATGCGCTGTTCGTCGGCTTCGGGTACGCCCAGGATCTGCATGACGACGTGGAGCGGATAGGGCGAAGATACCAGCTTGGTGAAATCGCCTTCACCGCCCGCTTCGAGGAATCGGTCCACCGTCGCTTCGGCAATCGAGCGCACGCGCTGTTCGATGGTGCGCAGGTTCTTGGGCATGAACCAGTCCTGCGTCAGCCGCCGCAGCTTGGGATGCAGCGGCGCATCGAGCTGGACGAGCGACTGCACGAGATGCGGGCTGCCGCCAGTGATGGCGCGGGCCAGGGCATCGGTGCTGCGCAGCGTGAACACGGTAGGCTTGGGAAAATTGAGGAAGGTCGCGTTGTCCTTGCTCGCGGCCATCACGCCATCGAAGCTGCTGACCAGCCAGAACGGCTCGTGCAGGTCTTCCGATGATGTGACGCGGGCAACGCCGAGGCCTTGCTCGCGCAGCGCATCAAATTGGTCGAGCAGCGGATCCCACGCGGCATAGGCGGCGGGGTCGATCACAGCGCGGCCGGTCTCTTCGGGAACGGTGCGCTCTGCTGTGGTGGCCATAATGGTTGTCCTTGGCGGGATCAGAGGGAAGCGGCCGCAGCCGCCTTGTATTCGTCACGCAGCAGGCGCTTGAACAGCTTGCCGGTGGGCTCGCGGGGCAGCTCCTCGCGGAAATCGATCTGGCGGGGCAGCTTTACGCGGCTGAGCTGCGGGGCGAGCCAGGCGGTAAGTTCTTCGGCCAGAGCCGTGCCTGCCTCGCCGATCTCGTGCGGCTGCACGACTGCCACGACGCGCTCGCCCATGTCCGGATCGGGCGCTCCGATCACCGCGACATCGGCCACCTTCGGGTGCGTGATCAGCAGGTTCTCGATCTCTTGCGGGTAGATGTTGACCCCACCCGAAATGATCATGAAGCTCTTGCGATCGGTCAGGAACAGGTAGCCGTCCTCATCCTCCCAGCCGACATCGCCAAGGCTGGTCCAGCCGTGCTTGTTGGTGGCATCGCGCGTCTTGTCGGGGTCGTTGTGATAGGAGAACGGGTTGCCGCCTTCGAAAAAGACTTGGCCTTCGGTGCCGCGCGGCACTTCATCGCCATTCTCATCGCAGATGCGGATCGTGCCGAGCAGCGCACGGCCAACCGAGCCGGGGCGCGCTAGCCATTCGGGGCTGGAAATGAAGGTGAAGCCATTGCCTTCGGTGCCCGCGTAATACTCGTTGAGCACCGGCCCCCACCATTCGATCATCGCGCGCTTGACCGGCACAGGGCAGGGCGCGGCGGCGTGGATCGCGCCGCGCAGCGAGGAGAGATCATAGCCCGCGCGCACTTCTTCAGGCAGCTTGAGCATGCGCACAAAATGTGTGGGCACCCACTGGCTATCCGTCACCTTGTAGCGCTCGATTGCTTCGAGCGCTTTTTCGGCATCGAACTTTTCCATGCAGACCACGGTGCCGCCAAGCCGGTGCATGTTCATCGACCAGCGCAAGGGCGCCGCATGATAGAGCGGCGCGGGCGAAAGATAGACCCCGTCCCCGCGAATGCCGAACGGCCCATGGGAAAGCGCGATCATGAAATTGGCAGCGCCGATGGCCGGATCTTCGGGCAGGGGCACGCGCACACCCTTGGGCTTGCCAGTGGTGCCCGAGGAATAGAGCATGTCGCAGCCCGCGCGTTCATCGGCAATCGGCGCTGCAGGCATGGCTGCAAGGGCTGCGGCCAGATCATGATCGCCGCTGCTGCCAAGCCGCAACTGGGCGACTGCGGGGGCTGCCGCAGCCACGGCATCGAGCAACGGGGTGAGCGCGCCTGAGCCGACCAGCAGCTTGGCGCCGCTATCCTGCGCGATATAGGCGACTTCGGGCGCGGTCAGGCGCGAAGAGATCGCAACATAGACAATTCCGGCACGCTGTGCGCCCCAGCACAGCGAGAAGAACACCGGGTGATTTTCGAAGCAGAGTGCGATGGTATCGCCAATGCCGATCCCGCGCGACCGCAGCAACTGGGCGAAGCGGTTGCTCTGTTCGTCCAGTTCGCCATAGGTCACCACCTCACCGCTGCCAGACATGATGACGGCCGGCTTTTCCGGGTTGGTCTTCGCGTGGAAACTCGGGTGATAGTTCATGCGCATCCTCTCAGGATCGGCGGTTCGCTCCGACCGCGTTTCGCGAGAGTTTAACCGCTCGATTAAAGGGCGCAACGGGAATTGTGCGCTTCGGTGCATTCTCTGCCGGCGGCGGGGTAGCGCAAAAGAAGAAGGCGGCGTTTCCGCCGCCTTCATCCCATCCTCTCCAAGATGACTGTAAGCCTCAGCGCGATCAGCGCGCGAGCGAGCCGGAAACGTCGTTCTGGGCCAGAACACTGCCGGTGGCCGCGCTAGGAGCAACCGTTTGCATGTAAGGCACCGGGTTCACCGCTTCACCGGCGATGCGCACTTCGTAATGGAGGTGCGCGCCGGTCGAGCGGCCGGTCGAGCCGACATAGCCGATCACGTCACCCTTGCGGACGCGTTGGCCTTCGGCAACCGCGATGCGCGACATATGGCCGTAGCGGGTTTCCATGCTGCCGCCGTGTTGAAGCTCAACAAACAGCCCGTAGCCGCCGAACCAATCAGCCTTGCCGACCACACCATCCGCCGAAGCGTGAATGGGCGTGCCAGTGGTGGCGGGAAGATCGATGCCCTTGTGCGAACGCATACCGCCAAGCACGGGATGGACGCGCATGCCAAAGCCGCTGCTCATCGCGCGGCTCGACGAAACGGGGATCAGCGAGGGGATCGAAACCCCGCTGCTGGCGCGGCGGGCCGGTGCCGCAGCGATCGGGGTGCTGTTTTCAAGCGCCTTCCAGCTAGCGAAGAGCTTGTGGAATTCATCATCCGCCGCCGGGGCAGTGGTGCCGTTGCGGGCAGCTTCGGCGGCGCGGAGCGGGGCGGCAATGTCTGCTGATGCGGCGCTGTTGGCCATGGCAGGAGCCGAAACGAAACAAGCGAGAGCGCCAATCGCGCCAATCACCAGCCTTGAAAACGTGTTGCTCAGCATTACGACCCGCTAACCCCTATCGGTTCCTGCTTTTGCCGCCTCTGCCGGGCTGCGTGTTAAGCCGGAACGAACCCACTTGGACACTGCCAACAACCTGCCGGATCATCCCGGTTTGCCTAGTAGCAGCCTTAAGAACAGACAGAAGGAACCTTCCACTGCCTCGTCGGTTTGGGGTTAGGGGGAAGAGTGTAAATCACACAACCCCTGTCATGAATTCGTACGACAAACCGGCTGCATGGCGCGCCGAGTCGTTGAACGGCGGCTTAACGGCCCCGCGGAAATGGCGCGCCACAAGGGTTTTCCAAAGGGCTGGCGCCGATTCACACCGTTCATCGCACAGCTTTTGAAAGTGCATTGTGCCGAAACGCACATGCCGGATTTCGTCGTCAAGGATTCGTTCGAGGATGCGCGCGGAGCGCAGATCACCCGCAGCGGTGAAGCGTTCGATGGTCACCGGCGTCACGTCCAGGCCGCGTGCTTCGAGCACCATCGGCACCACAGCGAGGCGCGCGGCCAGATCGTGCGCCGTCTCTCGCGCCGCGTCCCATAGCCCGTCGTGCGCAGGGAGCGCGCCGTAGTCTGATCCGAGCGTGCGCAGGCGGCGCGCGAGCAGCGCGAAATGCATCGCCTCATCCGCCGCGACATCAAGCCAATCGGTGACGAAATCCGGACCACGTGTGGCACCGAAGCGCCCGGCGGCATCGAGCGCGAGATCGATGGCGACGAATTCGATATGCGCGAGCGCGTGGAGCAGCGCGAGCCGCCCGCGTTCAGATCCGCCACGCCCGCGCTTGGGCATGGCATTGGGCGGCAGCAGTTCTGGCCGGGCCGGGCGCGCCGGTTCATCCGGCATGGCCACATCGAACACGAACGCCAAGTTTCCGGCGGCCCAATCACGCCGCACTTCGCGCGTGGCCATGGCCTTGGCCGCGGGATCGGCGGTGAGCATGGCCCCCCGGATCGCCGCGGCAACGCTTCGCATGATCATAGGGCTTTGGCGGCGGCGAGCACTTCTTCGGCGTGGCCTTTGACCTTTACCTTGGCCCAGACCCCCGCGATCCGGCCATCTGCGCCGACCAGATACGTCGTGCGTTCCATGCCCATGTAGGTGCGGCCATACATCGACTTTTCGCACCAGATTCCCAGCGCATCGGAGAGGCCGCCTTCTTCGGCATCGCTGGCGAGCGGGGCGGCAAGGCCATGTTTCTCGATGAACTTGAGGTGCTTTTTGGGCGGATCCTTGCTCACACCCAGCAGCGCGGTTCCAGCTGCTTCGAACTCGGCCGAAAGCGCGGAGAAGTCCTTGTTCTCGGTCGTGCAGCCGGGGGTATCGTCCTTGGGATAGAAGAACAGCACCAGCTTGCTGCCCAGGAAATCGGATGGTTTCACCGGGCTGCCATCGGGCATGATCATCGCAATATCGGGCATCATTGCGCCCGCGCCGAACGTCTCGCTCATTCGCCAATCTCCAGGTCTTCGCCAAACAGGGTGTGCCAGCAGGCCGCTATTGCGCGGCGGGCTTCCACCACTGCAACGAGCAAGCCCGGCCAATCGGCTTTGCCGCACGCTCGCGCGACGATAGCGCGGCTGGCCTCGGGCGGAAAGCGTCCGTCAGGGGCAACAAGGCGCACCACCACCAGCAGCCGGGCGAGGAGATCGTGCGCTGCGCGCAAGTGCGGGGGGACGAGGCCCGCTGCGCCGAGCCTGTCCACCGCGCGCCCGAGATCGGGATCGAGCGCGGTGCGTTCGCGCAGCTGCAGATAGTGGACAAGGAATTCGAGATCGACGAGCCCGCCGCGCGCCAGCTTTACATCGAGCGGGCCGGCTGGCGGTTTGTGCTGGGCCATTTCGGCGCGCATCGCCAGCACATCGGCGCGCAGTTTTTCGGGCTCACGCAGGGTTTGCAGCACATCGGTGATGATCGCGGCGAGCGCGGCCCGGTCTGCTTTCCTGCCGAACAGCGGCCGCGCGCGGCACAGCGCCATATGCTCCCAGGTCCACGCTTCTTCGCGCTGATAGCGCACGAAGCTTTCAAGGCTGACGGCCAGTGGCCCCTGCGCGCCGCTGGGGCGCAGACGGACATCGACTTCATAGAGTGCGCCAGCGGCAGTCGGCGCGGAGAGCGCGGCAATCACGCGCTGGGCGAGGCGATTATAATAGAGTGTGCTGCCGAGTGGGCGGGGGCCATCTGATTCACCTGCATGATCACCGCTGAACAGAAACACGAGATCGAGATCGGACGCATGGGTGAGCGCGGCGCCGCCCAGCCGGCCCAGGCCGAGTACGACAAGATCGCTGTTCGTGATTCGGCCATGGGGGCGCAGAAACTCAGCGCGAGCGGCTTCGGCCAGCACGAGGATGGCGGCTTCAGCAAGGCGCGAGAGAGCCGCCGCGACATCGAGCGGATCGCGCCAGGCCCCGCCTTGCTGGCTTTCGATCAGCTGTACGCCCAGTGCGAAACGCCATTCGCCAACCTTGCGGCGCACAGCATCGAGCAAGCACTGGTAATCATCACCCGCTTCGCCACGGCGGAATTCTGCGGCAAGGCTTTCCACGCTGCCGGGCAGATCGAAGGCGCTGCGATCGATCAGGGTATCGAGCAGATCGGAGCGGCGGGCCAGTTCATCGGCAAGCGTGGGGGCGTGGGCCAGCACACGCATGACCACGCCGAGCAGCGCGGGCCGGGCTTCGAGCAGCTGGAACACGTTGATCGCCGATGGCAACCCGCCGAGCAGACCTTCCCAGCGCAGCAGCGCGCGGTCCGGATCGGGCGCTGCGGCCAGCGCGGCGAGCAACGTGGTCCGCAGGCGGGCAAAGGCCTCGCGCGCTTCGGCGCTGCGCAAGGCGCGGTACTGGCCGTTGTCCCAGCTTTCGATTCGCGCGGCGAGTGGGCCGGGTTCCGAAAAGCCGAGCGCGGCCAGTTCGAGTTCGAGCGGGTGGGCCGCGACGGGCACGGCGCCGGTGGGCGCATAGGTCGCGATCAGCCCATCAAACCGGCTGCCGACTGCTTCGGAAATCTGGCCCAGTTCCTGCACCAGAGCCGCGCCGGAAGGCAGGCCTTCGAGCCGTGCGGCCGCATCCAGTTGGGCCGGATCGGTGGGCAGGCTGTGGGTCTGCTGGTCTGCGATCATCTGCAAGCGGTGTTCGAGCGTGCGCAGGCGGTCGTAGCTGGCACCGAGCAGAGCGGCATCTTCGGCCGCGATGATGCCCGCCTCGGCCAGTGCATCGAGCGCGGCGCGGGTGCCGCGCTGGCGCAGCGCCGGATTGCGTCCGCCGTGGATCAGCTGGTGCGTCTGTGCGAAGAATTCGACTTCGCGGATGCCGCCGCGCCCGCGCTTCAGGTCATAGCCCGGGCCGACGGCCTGGCCGCCCGCGTAGTGATCGCGAATCCGGGTGGTGAGGCGGCCGATTTCGGCAATCGCGCCGAAATCGAGGCTGCGGCGCCAGACGAACGGACGAATGGCATCGAGGAAGGCCTGCCCCGCCACCACATCGCCCGAAGCCGGGCGGGCGCGGATGAAGGCGGCGCGCTCCCATGCCAGCGCGCTCGATTCATAGTGCGTGATCGCAGCGATGAACGGGAGCGCGAGCGGGGTGACTTCGGCTGCGGGGCGCAGGCGCAGATCGACCCGGAAGACATAGCCTTCGTCCGTCACCGCGCCGAGCAGTTCGACCACGGTGCGGGCAATGCGCTGGGCCGCTTCGGCGGGATCGTCACGCGCGCGCCGGGGGAGGAGATCGGGATCATAGAGCAGGATGGGATCGATATCGGACGAATAGTTGAGCTCGCCCGCGCCGTGCTTGCCCAGCGCGATGGCACTAAAGCCTTGCGGATCGGCATCGGGCACGCGGCGCTGGATGGCGGCGATGATGGCTGCATCAAGCGCGTGGTCGGCGAAGGTGGATAGCTCGCCCATCACGCGCGCAAGGGGCAGCGCGCCGGCCAGATCACCGATGGCAAGCGCCACGGCGAGGGCGAGGCGGCGGCGGCGCAGCGCGATGCCGGTGTCGGGCACAACCGTTCCGGCGGCATGGGCGGCGACCAGCGCGTCCTCAATCCGGCCGGCGGCCAGTAGGGCTTCGAGATCGGGCAGCCGATCAAGCCCGCGCGCAAGAAAGGGCGCTTCGGTGCGGGCGCGGTTTAGGGCGTATGCCCAGTCCGGGGCTGCGGGTTTGCCGGTCATGGCGCCTGCGATGCCCGGTCAGCGGCGCGGGAGCAAGCGCATGTGTCCGGCTTGCCAGCGGGCAGGGGCTCTGCCACCTGTGGCCGCTATGCCGGATGCGGCTTTTCGGGATGTCCGGGAAGGAACAGGAATGAAGATGAGCAAGCCGATCGCGCGCGGTGTTTGCGCCCTGCTGGGCGGAGCCGCGCTTGCCATGCCGCTGGCGGCAAGTCTGGCTGCCGCGCCTGCCGTGCCCCCGGTCGATGAAGCGCTGCTGCGCGAGACGATCCGCACGCTGTCTTCGGACGAATACGAAGGGCGCGGGCCGGGGACGGCGGCTGAGCCCAAGACGCTGGACGCGATCATCGTGCGGTTCAAGGCGGCGGGGCTGCAGCCCGGGAACAAGGGCGCCGATGGCAAGCCGACCTGGCTGCAGGATGTGCCGACCGCGACGATCACCGGCACCAACCGCAGCCCGCTGGTGGTGACCGGCGCGGCGCAGGCGCTTACTTTCAAGCCTTCGAGCGAGTTCGTGGCGGGGAGCTATCGGATCACCCCCCATACCGAAGTGAAAGACAGCGAACTGGTGTTCGTAGGCTATGGCATCAACGCGCCGGAGCTGGGCTGGAACGATTATGCCGGGATCGACATGAAGGGGAAGACGGCGATCATCCTCGTCAACGATCCGGACTATGCGATTGCGAGCGAAGACGGGCCGTTTCGCGGGCGGCGCATGACCTATTACGGGCGCTGGACCTACAAGTTCGAAGAAGCCGCGCGGCAGGGCGCGACCGGGGCGCTGATCATCCATGACACGTTCCCGGCGGCCTATGGCTGGCAGGTGGTCGAATCAAGCTGGTCCGGCGCGCAGCATTTCGTGCAGACCGCCAATGACGGCGCGGACCAGACAGCGGCGAACGGCTGGGTACAGAAGCCGGTTGCCGAAGCGATCCTGAAGGCAGCGGGCAAGGATCTGGCGGCGCTGACAGCGGCGGCGGGCGTGAAGGGTTTCAAGCCGGTGATGCTGGGGCTGAAGGCCAGCCTTTCGTTCGATAACACGATCGAAAAGGCCAATTCGCACAACGTGATCGGAATTCTGCCCGGCAAGACGCAGCCCGATGAGTATGTGCTTTATACTGCGCATTGGGACCATCTTGGCCGCTGCAAGCCTGATGCGACCGGCGATGACATTTGCAACGGCGCGGTCGACAATGCGACTGGCGTTGCGGCGCTGGCGGCGCTGGCCAAGATGAACGGCGCGGCGGGGCGTACCGCGCGCAGTCAGGTGTTTCTGGCTGTGACCTTGGAGGAATCGGGGTTGCTCGGTTCGGAATACTACGCCCAGAACCCGGTGTTCCCGCTGGCGAAGACGGTGGGCGGAGTGAACATGGATGCGCTGGCCGTGGGCGGCCCGGCCAAGGATATCACCGTGACCGGCGGCGACAAATCCGAGCTCACGGCGATTTTGCGCAAGGTGGAACGCGAAATGGGGCTGAGCGAGGCGCCGGAGGATCACCCGGAGCGCGGCTATTATTACCGATCTGACCATTTCAGCTTTGCCAAGCGCGGCGTGCCGATGTTTGCGGTGGAGCGCGGCACCGATCTGGTGAAGGGAGGGAAGGCCGCCGGTGCGGCGATTTCCGACGACTATACCAATGTGCGCTATCACCAGCCGAGCGATGAATATGAGGCGAGCTGGGACATGTCGGGCATGAAGCAGGATGTGCGGCTGTTTTACCGGCTGGGACGCGAACTGGCGAACAGCGCGGTGTGGCCCAATTGGAATCCGGGAGACGAGTTCCGCGCGATTCGGGACAAGAGCCGCGCTGACGCGGGCGGGAAATAATCATGCTGATGCCGCCTGAGTGGCACCCGCAAGACTGGCTGTGGATCGGCTTCCCGCACTTGGCGGACGAGTGGTCTGGTGTGATCGGCCGCGCGCAGGAACAGATTGCCGCCTTTGCCAGCGCCGTGGCCGATAGCGGGCAGGAGGTGCGCCTGATCGTGCGCGACGGGGCGAACGAGGCGCGGGCGCGCAGCCTTGTTTCGAGCGCGGTTACGCTTGAGCGGCGGGTTTATGGCGATGTGTGGCTGCGCGACACCGGGCCGCTGGTGGTATGGGGCGATGGCGAGCGCCGCGCGCGGCTGTTTGGCTTCAACGGCTGGGGCGGCAAGTATCTGATGCCGGGAGACGAGGCGATCGGCGCTGATCTGGCGGCGAGCGCGGGCCTGCCGGCTGACCGCTGCGACTGGATTCTGGAAGGCGGCGCGCTGGATGGCGATGGCACGGGTCTGGTGGCTACAACCGAGCAGTGCCTGCTGAACCCGAATCGCAATCCTTCCTTGTCGCGCGGCGATCTGGAAGCACGGTTGGCGCGCGATTTGGGTTTCGACAGGGTATTGTGGCTGGGGGATGGTTTGATCAATGACCATACCGACGGGCATGTCGACAATTTGGCGCGGTTTGCCGGGCCGAACCGGCTGGCGGTGCCGCGCGCTACGGGGCCCGGCGATCCCAATGCCGCAATCTACGCCGATGCCGCGGCGCGCGCGCGCGATTTCGGGGTGGACGTGGTGGAAGTGCCTTCGCCCGGCCTTGTGGAATCGAACGGCGTGATCCAGCCCGCGAGCTACATGAACTTCGTCATCGCCAACACGGTGGTGATCGTGCCGGTGTTCGGCACGCCGCACGATGATGATGGCGTGGCGGCGATTGCGCAGCTGTTTCCGGGGCGTACGGTGGTGGGTCTGATGGCCGATGCGGTGCTGGCTGGCGGCGGCGGCTTTCATTGCTCCAGCCAGCAGATGCCTGCCGCCTGAGCTTGCCGGGCAAGGTTATGGGCCTGGGTTATGGGCGCCTTAACCGGCAGGCGCCTATGGCCTGGCCGAGCGACGGGTTCAGTCGCTGGGCAAGCGCGAGGTGCTCCCGATGGCGGGATGGATGGCAAGACCGGGACTGACGCTGACGCTGGCGGCAAGCGCCGCCTTGCTGGGTGTGATCGGTTGCAGCGGTATGAGCGGCGAATCGAACGCGCAAACGGCGGCGCGCGGCAAGGCCCAGCGGGCGGCTCCCGCCCCGGTCCAGCCGCCGCTTCAGCCCGTAGTTCCGCCGGAAATGCCTGCGCCGCAAACGCCCGCCGAATTCGCCGCCCGCGATGCGAGCTATCCCTTTTACATGCCGATGCAGGGGCTGCGCCGGCCCGCCAATCGGTTTTTCGTGAAGTGCGATGCCTCGCAGGCGGCGGGGCGCGAAGTCTATCAGGGCAACGATGCCGCTTCGCTTTATGGCCGGGCCGAGGGCGGCCTTGAGTATATCTATGAGGCGCGTGACCGCATGGGGCGGCCGTGCGTCTATCCTTTTGCGCCGACCCTGCCGAACATCATCAACAATACCAACGGCACACAGTACATTTTCCGCTCTTCGATCCCAGGTGAGCGGGTGACGTTCCGGACCGGCAACGAATGGGCGGCGCTGCCGATGCGCGCGCTGGAAATGCAGCAGAACCGCATCCACTTCGAGATGCGCGATATCGAGTTGGATTTCCCCGGCGCGATCCAGCCGATGGGCGCCGTGCACCTCGAAACCTATGGCGGGGCGCCGCCGGGACTGTTTACCGCCGTGGTGCGCCGATCGAAGATCTTCGGCGGCAAGAATGCGATCTTCGCGCCGGGCGGGGAAACCATGCTCTACATCGAAGACAGCGAGATCGCGGGCAATGTCGGGACCAATGTCGATCAGGAACACAGCACCTATATCAACGGAACGCTGGTTTCTCATTTTCGCAATGTGCGCTGGCAAGGGCAGAAGGGCGGCGGCAACGTGGCCAGCGGGCACCAACTGAAAGACAAGGCCTATCTGCGCGTCTACGAGAACGTCACGGTCTCCAACATGCCGGGGATCGGCTCGCCTTCGGCCATGCCGCTGATCGATGCCTCCTCGTTCGGGTTTACCTGGGCCAATGGCCTGAAGATCGAACGCGTGCAGCCGCAGCAGGAGCCGCGCGAAGGGCTGGTCGATCTGCGCAGCGAGATTCTTTACGGCAATCCGCAGCACTATCCATGGCCGGTGATCGCAAGGCCCGAATGGCAGATGCAGCCCGCCGCGCTGGAGACGCTGGATCAGGTCTATCTATCGGTGTTCTTCAACACCGACGTGCGCAGTTTCCGCAACGAGCCTTTCGTGTTTGCCCTGCGGCCGTGGGGGCGCGGGTTCGAGCCGGGGACCGCGACCATTGTGGGTGAAGGCCTGACGACGCGCGGCGAGCAGCGTGCGGTTTCGCTGGCATTCGGCACGCGGGGCACCTTTGCCAAGGTCTTCTCATCCGATGGCTGGACTTATGTGAACCCGCGCCTTTCTGATGAAGCCTTATGGGTGGCGGACCGCGACTTGTTCATCCGCCATGCGCTGGGGCTGATCGGGCGCTAGGGCGCCATTGCGCGCCAGACAGCGGGCGCGGATCGTATCGCTGCTGTCGCGGCTGCCATCGTGGCTCCAGCCCGGTTCGCGCACCAGATAGGCCAGCTTGTGGCGCCAGGGCGCGGCGATGCAGTCTGCCAGAATGCCTTTCCATTCGTGGAACACGCTGTGCAGCAGGTTAAACGTGCCGAGCTGGCGGATCACGCCGTAGCGGGCAGGTTCGTCGTCCAGCTCGGGCTGGAAGGTGCCGAACAGGCGGTCCCAAATCATCAGCACGCCGGCAAAGTTGCGATCGAGGTAAAGCGGATTGGTCGCGTGGTGGACGCGGTGGTGCGAGGGGGTGTTGAACACCCATTCGAACCAGCCTGGCATCCGGCGCACCGCTTCTGTGTGAATCCAGAACTGCCCAACCGTGTTGATCGCCCCGGCGGTTAGCAGCATTTCGGGCGGCACGCCCACGAACGCGGGCCAGATGCGGAACGCGAAAGAAAGCGCAAAGAAGCCGGTCCACGTCTGACGCAGCGCGGTGCTGAGGTTATAGTGCTGGCTGGTGTGATGATTGACATGCGCGGCCCAGAACCAGCGCACGCGGTGGCCAGTGCGGTGCGCCCAGTAGTAGTTGAAATCATCAAGCACCAGCACGGCGAGCCATGACCACCAGACATAAGGCACAGTGGCGATACGGTGAAGGTAAAGCCACTGCGCCGCGCCCAGAATCGCTCCCGCCACCAGGACGCCGGCAATCGTGCTGCCCAGCCCCATCAGCAGCGAGGTGAGCATGTCGCGCGGTTCATAGGCATCGGGCGCATGGCGGCGCGCCCACGCGATCTCGATCAGGATGAGCGCGATGAGGGCGGGCACGGCATAGGCGATGACATCGACCGCATGGGGGATCGGTTGGCTGAGCGCGGTGAGGACCGCGGCGACAGGATCAGTCATGCGCGCCCTCCGAGGCGGCGCAGGCTTGCGGCCCAGACTTGCGCCTGATCGCCCAGATCGAGCGTGATGCTGCCGAAATGGGGATCAGTGGTCGAAAGCGTGAGGAAGCCCCGATCAAGGCGGACACCGGCATGCGAGGTGAGGACGCGCGCGGCAAAGCGTGCGCCGTGGCGGCGGATCAGCATGACCTCTCCGGCGGCGTTGCGTAGCAGGGCGCCGATTCGCGCCCGATCGAGCGCAACTTCGACCGGATCGAATCCGCAGCGTGCCTGTTCGGCCAGGGCGCGGGCCTCGGCCTCGTCAGTGATGCGCACATCGCTGCCAAGGTTCAGGGCGCGCACCAGCCAGAAGACCAGCAGCACCGCAAGCAGCGAAGCGGCCGCCTGCAGGGCAACGGCGATCCCTGGGAGTGCGAGGAAAGCAGCAAGCCGGTCCATGCGCCGCGTCTCTGTCTTAGCGGGCCTGCGCGGCGAGGAAATCGAGCTGCGGCAGGATGGGGCTGACATCGTAGCCCGCGCCGGCCGCATGCGCGGCAATTGCATCGATGGCCATGCCCTGCCGCGCCTGCGCCAGTGCCCAAAGCAGCGTGGAGCGCGTGCCCGATCGGCAATAGGCCAGCACCGGCCTTTCACCCGCAGCGGCCAGAGCGGCCTCCATGGCCTCGACCTGCGGCATCGAGAAGCCTGCGTGCGTGACCGGAATGGCGACGTAGCTGATGCCGGCTTCGCGTGCGGCGGCCTCGATCTCGGTCCCCGAGGTCTGGTCCGCCGATTCGCCCTCAGGCCGGTTGTTGATGATCATGCCGATGCCGAGCGCGACGGCTTCGGCGATGTCGGCCAGTTCGATCTGGGGGCTGGCGTAAGTCTTGTCGTCAATCTTGCGGAACATGATGTCGGCCCCTGATGCGTGATGCGTGAATGATGCGAGTGGTGTGGTGGATTTCCTTGGACGCCTTCCACAGCAGAAAAAGCCCGCCGGTGATGAGAATGAGATCGCGGCCGGAAAGCGCGGATTCGAACAGAGGCTGGCCATGCGCGTCAGCCCCGGCGGTCAGGCCCAGATTTATCAGCGGCGCGGTGAGCGTGACGATCCAGCCGATCAGCGTCAGCAGCCCCAACCGCAGGCCCAGCGCCATCATCAAGCCGATGCGCCGAGCTTTGGCCTGCTGGTGGGCGGGCAGCTTGTTCGAAAGGATGGCAATGAAGATCAGGTTGTCGATGCCCAGCCCGATTCCGAGCAGAATCAATGTGACAAGCGCGGCCCAAGCCGATGGATCGGCCAGAAGGGAAAGCAGTTGCATGGCCGCATGCTTTGCCCAAACCGCCCGCCAAGGGCAAGAGCCACACTGGCATGGCACAATGGCCACACCGATTGTCTTGCAAGTTGCGCCAAGCAACGAATCCGTTCGCGCTGAAGGCGTTTGTTGGTTATAGTGTTCGCTGCAGAGGATCAGGCGAGCGGAGTCTCGCGCATTTCCCTTGTTGTGCCGCCGGCAACCGCGTCCGGCCAGCGGCACCCAGGAAAGCAGGGGCGGAACGAAGGTTTATTGGTTTTTATGGGTTTTGACAGAGGGCGGCGGGGTCGCGGACGCGACAAGCGCGATGGTTTCGGTGACGAAGGCGGTTTCGACCCCTACGGCGGCGGTGGTGGCAGCGGCTTTGGCGGCGGATTCGACCGTGGCGGCTTTGGCGGCGGTGGCGGTCGTGGTGGTTTCGGCGGCGGTGATCGCGGTGGCTTTGGCGGCGGCGACCGTGGCGGCTTTGGCGGCGGCGGTGGTGGCGGCTTCGGCGGCCCGCGCGGCGGCGGCGGCGGTGGTGGCGGCTTCGGCGGCCCGCGCGGCGGCGGTGGCGGCGGTGGCGGCATGCCCGCCCAGGTGGTCGGCACCGGCAAGGGCGTCGTGAAGTTCTTCAATTCCCAGAAGGGCTTCGGCTTCATCCAGCGCGAAGATGGCGGCGAAGATGTGTTCGTGCACATCAGCGCGGTCGAGCGTGCCGGGCTGGAAAGCCTGGCTGAAGGGCAGCAGCTCGAATTCAACCTCGTTGATCGTGGTGGCAAGGTTTCCGCTGCCGATCTTCAGGTGGTTGGTGATGTGATCGCAGTGGCGGCCAAGCCTGCTGCACCCCAGCGCCAGCTGACCGGTGAGAAGGCAACGGGCACGGTCAAGTTCTTCAACGCGATGAAGGGCTTCGGCTTTATCACGCGTGATGATGGCCAGCCGGATGCGTTCGTTCACATCAGCGCGGTGGAGCGTTCGGGCATGCGTGAGCTGAACGAGGGCGACAAGCTTGAGTTCGACCTCGAAGTCGATCGGCGTGGCAAGCACTCGGCCGTGAACCTGGTGCCCCGACAAGACTGAGATCGGTGCATTGCGAGCGGCTTGACGGCCGCTTGCCTGTGCCTTGATCAATTCGCGAGTGGCGGCCCTTCGGGGTCGCCATTTGTCGTTTACGATAACACTCCCGGCGCAGCGTTAGCCGAAGCAGGAAGGAAGCGTCCATGTCGATCACCCCGTTAATGCCCGTCTATCCCCGGTGCGGCGTGCGTCCGGTGCGTGGGGAACACTGCCATCTGATCAGCGAGGACGGCACGCGCTATCTCGATTTTGCCAGCGGCATTGCGGTCAACCTGCTGGGCCACAGCAACGAACACCTGATCGGCGCCATCCAGCGGCAGGCGGCCACGCTCATGCATGTGTCGAACCTCTATGGCAGCCCGCAAGGCGAGCACCTCGCGCAGCGGCTGGTTGACCTCACGTTTGCCGACACGGTGTTCTTCACCAATTCCGGGGCCGAAGCAGTGGAATGCGCGATGAAGACCGCGCGCGCCTACCACCAGCACGCCGGGAATACCGAGCGCTTTGAGCTGATTACCTTCAATAATGCGTTCCACGGTCGCACCATGGCCACGATCAGTGCTTCCAATCAGGACAAGATGCACAAGGGCTTCATGCCGCTGCTCGAAGGCTTCCGCTATGTCGACTTCGACGATCTCGAAGGCGCGCGGGCAGCCATCGGACCGCACACGGCAGGTTTCCTGGTCGAGCCGATTCAGGGTGAGGGCGGCATCCGCGATGCTTCGTCGGAGTTCCTCCAAGGGCTGCGTGATCTAGCGGACGAGCACAACCTCATGCTGATTTTCGACGAAGTGCAATGCGGCGTGGCGCGTACGGGCGATCTCTATGCCTATGAGCAATATGGCGTGACGCCCGATATCATGGCGACTGCCAAGGGCATCGGCGGCGGCTTCCCGCTGGGGGCCTGCCTCGCCACTGAAAAGGCTGCACGCGGCATGGTGATCGGCACCCATGGCAGCACTTATGGCGGCAATCCGCTGGCGATGGCCGCTGCAGAAGCCGTGCTGGATGTGGTGGCAGAGCCTGCCTTTCTGGCCGAAGTCAAAGCCAAGGGTGAGCGGCTGCGTGGGCGACTCGAGCAGTTCATCGGCAACTATCCCGACATGTTCGAACTGGTGCGCGGACGCGGCCTGATGCTCGGCGTCAAGATGAAGATCGAGCCGCGTCCGTTCGTGGCGCACATGCGTGACAACCACCAGCTGCTGACCGTGGCGGCGGGTGACATGACCTTCCGCGTACTGCCGCCGCTGGTGATCGACGACAGCCATATCGACGAATTCTTGGAAAAGCTTTCGGCCGCGACTGCCAGTTACGCGGTGGAAGCCGTGCCCGTATGACCCGGCATTTCATTGCGCTTGGCGATGCGGGCGGCGACGCGGTTGCCGCCATGCTGGGAGACGCCATGGACCGCAAGGCCGCGCGACAAGCCCTGCCCAAAGGCTTGCCTGACGCCGATATGCCGCTGGCCGGCCACGTGCTGGCTCTGGTTTTCGAAAAGAACTCCACGCGCACACGCGTTTCGTTCGATATCGCGATCCGCCAGCTGGGCGGCAGCGCGCTAGTGCTGGATGCTGGTACCACCCAGCTTGGGCGCGGCGAAACGATTGCCGATACCGCAAGGGTGCTCAGCCGCATGGCCGATGCCATCATGCTGCGAACCGACGATCACGCCAAGATCGAGGAACTCGCCCTCCACGCCACCGTACCGGTGATCAATGGGCTGACCGATCTTTCGCACCCATGCCAGATCATGGCCGACCTTCAGACCTTGCTTGAACACGGCAAGGCCTTGCCCGGCTTGGAAGTCGCGTGGCTTGGCGATGGCAACAACGTGCTCAATTCGCTGGTCGAGGCGGCTGGCCTGATGAAGTTCAACGTCCGCATCGGTGTGCCCGAAGGCTATGATAGCGATGCCACCTTCATTGCGGCCGCCCGCGCCGGCGGTGCGCGTATCACAGTGCATCGCAGCGCAGCAGAAGCCGCGCGCGGAGCCGATGTGATGGTGACCGACACCTGGATTTCCATGGGGCAGGCGCATGCCGAAGCGAAGCTGGCAGCGATGGCACCCTATCAGGTGAACAGCGAACTGATGGCGCTGGCCAAGCCCGATGCAGTGCTGCTTCACTGCTTGCCAGCGCACCGCGGCGAGGAAGTGACTGACGCGGTGATCGACGGGCCGCAATCGCTGGTTTGGGATGAAGCGGAGAACCGCATTCACGCGCAGAAGGCTATCCTGCGCTGGGCTTTCGGGCAGATCTGACCATGAGCGGCGGCACTGCGCCTTCCCCTTCGATCGCGTTTGACCAGGTTCTGGCGTTCACCGTTGCAGACCGCAACGCGCGCGGCCGCATCGTCCGGCTCGGCCCCGTGCTGGATGACGTGATCGCTGCGCATTCCTATCCCGCGCCAATCCGCCACCTGCTGGCCGAAGCGCTGGTGCTGGCCGCGCTGCTCGGTTCGCTCCTCAAGGACGAGCAAGGCCAGCTGACCATGCAAGCCCAGACGCAGGACGGTGTGGTTGATTTGCTGGTGTGCGATTACCGGGCAGGCCAGGTGCGCGGCTACGCCCGTTTCGACCGGGCAAGGCTGGATGAGCTCGGCCCTAGCCCGTCGCTTCAGGCCCTGTTCGGTGCTGGTTATCTCGCGATCACGTTTGATCTGGCGACCTCGGACCAGCGGTATCAGGGCATTGTCCCCCTCGAAGGCGAAACGCTGGCGGCTGCTTGCGAAAGCTATTTCGTTCAGTCCGAGCAGATCCCGACACTCATTCGCGTCGCGATTCGCAGCGATGCCGCGGGCTGCGTGGCAGGCGGTCTGCTGATCCAGCATCTGCCAGAGGGCGAAGAGGGGCGGGAGCGGCTCCATGTGCAGCTCGATCATCCCGAGTGGGAGCACATGCGGATCATGGGCGGTGCGGTATCATCCGGTGAATTGGTGGATCCTGCACTTCCCCTCGACGACCTGGTGTGGCGGCTTTTTCACGAAGAGCAGGAAGTCAGGGTCCAGCCGGGCGCGCAGATCAGCAAGGGCTGTCGCTGCACCAGCCAGTATTACCAGTCTGTCTTGTCGCGCTTCGGTCCGGCCGAACGGGAAGAAATGAAGAATGGGGATGGCTTGATCCTTGTCGACTGCGCGTTCTGCTCGCGGGTGTTCGAGATTGAACTCGATTGAATCAGCCGATTCGGTTCATCGCGTACCGAGAACACTTTAACGCCCGCGAAAACCGGCTATAATGTCGAAATATGGCTGCAGCATAGTGCCAGCCATAGATGGACGTGCTTGCCGGATGGACCACCTGCTGCGTCGACTATCCCGGCTTGTGCCGGTGCCAGCGCGGCGGGCATTTGTGGGCTGCGGGGCCGCGCTGTTGGTTCTCTCGCCACCGGCGCTGACGGCTCAGCGGCCGTCGCTGGCCATGCTCGACCTTCTCCAGCCGGGGCAGTGGGAAGTGCGGGACCGTGATCTGGCCGGTGGTCGCAGCCGGTTGTGCATAGCGAACGGGCGCCGCCTGATCCAGATCCGCCATATGCGAGAGACGTGCCGCAGCTTCACCGTTCAGGATACGGCCGCTGCCGTGACGGTGCATTATACTTGCCCTGGCAATGGCTATGGGCAGACGTCGGTGCGGTTCGAAAGTGCGCAGCTTGTCCAACTTGAAACGCAGGGCATCGCGCATGGCCTGCCTTTCAACCTGCGCGCCGAAGTCAGACGTGTGGGATCTTGCACTTCCTGACAACGCTGCACAACGGTGTGCGCGCCAAGGATTGCAACGGAGGGTGCATCCCTATAGCTCTGGCGCATGGACGCAAAAGCCGTTTCCGAACAACCCCCTCTTGCCGTCGTGCTGCTTTCCGGCGGTCTGGATTCGATGGTCTGCGCAGCCCTTGCGCGTGAGCGGGGTTTTCGTGTTCTGGCGCTCACGATTGATTACAACCAGCGCCACCGGGTTGAGGTGGAAGCAGCGCGCACAATCGCGGCTGTACTGAAGGTCGATCAGCACGTGATCCTGCCACTGGATCTGCGCCAGTTCGGGGGATCTGCGCTCACAGCCGATATTCCCGTGCCCAAGGGTGGGGTGGGAGACGAGATTCCGGTTACCTATGTGCCGGCCCGCAATCTCGTGTTCCTGTCGCTGGCACTCGCCTGGGCTGAAGCTGCAGGATCGAGTGACCTGTTCATCGGTGTGAATGCCCTCGATTATTCGGGATATCCCGATTGCCGGCCAGAATTCATCGGCGGGTTTGAAGCGCTCGCCCGGGTCGCAACCAAGCTGGGCGATCAGGGCGGACACGTGCGGGTTCACGCTCCGCTCCAGCATCTAAAGAAAAGCGAAATCGCGCAGGAAGCGGCGCGTCTCGGGCTTGATCCCTCGCGCAGCTGGTCGTGTTACGACCCGCTGCCTGATGGCAGAGCTTGCGGCGTTTGCGACAGCTGCCGCTTGCGGCGCGCGGGATTCGATGCAGCCGGGATAGAGGATGGCACGATTTATGGAGATGACGGATAGGCCAAAGCAATGGCTCGGCGTGGACCGCTATAGCTGGTACGCACTGCTGGTTCTGGTCATTGTTTACGTCATCAACTTCGTGGATCGGCAGTTGCTCACGATCCTCGCGGTCGACATCAAGCACGATCTTGGCATTTCCGATGCGCAGTTCGGCTTTCTTTATGGGACCGCGTTCGGTGTTTTCTACGCCTTGTTCGGCATACCGCTGGGTAAGCTTGCGGATCGCGCATCGCGCACCAACGTTCTTGCCATTGGCCTTGCCCTCTGGTCGACAATGACTGCGCTCTCGGGGCTGTCGCGAAGTTTCCTGCAGCTTGGTGCAGCGCGAATTGGTGTCGGTGTGGGCGAGGCGACGGCCGGCCCCTGCTCTTATTCGCTGCTGGGTGACTATTTTCCGGCGAATCGCCGTGCAACGGCCGTCGCGATCTTTTCATCGGGGATCTATCTAGGCGGCGGATTTTCGCTTTATATCGGCACAGCGATTGCGGGCGGCTGGAACGGCGCCTTTCCGTTGGGCGAACGGCCGTTTGGCCTAGCAGGATGGCAGGCGGCCTTCCTGGCGGTTGGCCTTCCCGGCCTTGCTCTGGCCTTGTGGGTGCGCAGTTTGCGAGAGCCGGTCCGCGGACGGTTCGAGGCTTCACTCGCTGACGGCGTCACAAGGCCTGATCCTGAACCGGCTACTTTTGCAGCGCTCACGCGTGATCTGGCGGCGATCGTTCCGCCTTTCACCCTCATTGCTGCGGCCCGGCGAGGCCGGTCGGCACTCCTCGGTAATCTGGCGATAGCCGTCGGACTTGCTGCCATCGGTACGCTGCTTACTTTCCTGATCGGCGATCCGGCTCAGTGGATCGCGCTGGGCATCGGTACGTATGCCATTGCTTCGTGGGCGGTTGCTCTGCGCCACGACGATCCCGAAGCGTTCGGGGTCATCTGGGCATCAAGATCGGTGGTAGGGCTCAATCTTGGCTATGGCCTCATGTGCGTGATCACGTACGCCAACTCGGCCTTTGGGCCGTCGCTCGTGATCCGCGAATTCGGTGCCACTGCAGGCGCGGTTGCATTGATCGTTGGCGGGTCCGCCGCCGCCGGAGGCGCATTGGGCGTCATTGCCGGCGGAGCGCTGGGCGACCGTCTCGCTGGCGACCGCGATCATTCGCGGCGGATCCTTGTCGTGATCGGTTCGCTGCTGGCCTCGCTGGTGCCCAATTGCATCATGCTAGCAACCCACTCGCTCACCGTGGTCTACTTCTGTGTGTTCCCGATGTGGTTTCTGGCCAGTTGCGCTCTTGGCGGCGCTGCGGGGACAATCGTCAATATCGTGCCCGCCAACACCAGGGCAACCGCCACCGCGGCATTCTTTCTTTTTGCCACCATGATCGGTCTGGCGCTCGGGCCTTATGCGGCGGGCAAGATTTCGGGCGCATTTGGCGCTAACTTGCGCCTAGGGCTCGCTGGCGTCCTCGTTGTCGTGCCCTTCGCGTTGGCTGCTCTGGAAATCTGCCGCCGCGATCTGATCAGGCGAGAGCAGGACTAGAGCAGATTCCGATCCGATTGCATCGGCTCGTTCTCGCCGGGCAGGTGGAAGCGTTCGGAATGTCGGCCGCCCAGCGATTTGGCCGCTACCGGACGGATCGGTGAAAACGCCGCGCCTGGAACGCCTCTGATCGGCGTCAGCAGCGCCTGACTTTCCCGGGATGCGGGGGGCAGCAGGGCAAGCCAATCAGCGGAGCATCTCGGGTGTTCACCCGCGTAGTCTCTGCACGGCTGAGCAAGGTTGCGGTACTCCCCCGGCGCACGTTTTAACGCAACCCCTCGCGCCTCTCCATGCACTCTTGGTGATATCGGATGGCCAAGAAAAAGGGGGCCGGATTGCTCCGGCCCCCCAATTCACGTTCTGCAGCAAGCCGAAGCTTACATGCCCGAACCCGGACCGTACGTGATCTCCACGCGGCGGTTCTGCAGTTCGCGAACGCCGTCGGCGGTCGGAACACGCGGGTTGCTTTCACCGAATGCCTGGCTGGAGATCGAGCCGTCGGGGATCCCGTGCGACGTCAGGTAGGCACGCGTCGAGGCGTTCCGGCGTGCCGAAAGGCCCTGGTTGTACTTGGGCGAGCCCGAACGATCGGTGTAACCCGCAAGCATGATCGGCACGCTGGCGCAGTTGCCATAGGCGGTAACCGCGTTGTCGAGGATCGTCGCCGCTTCAGGCGTGATGTCCGACTTGTCCCAGTCGAAGAACACGATGTACGGACCCTTGTTGCACACAGCAGCCGGCGGCGGCGGCGGGGGCGGCGGGGGCGGCGGGGGCGGCGGCGGCGGCGGCGGAGCCGGCGGTTCCGGCATCGGGGCCGGTTCGGCGCCACCGAAGTTGTATGCCAGCGTACCCATCAGCGAGTGCGAGCGCCACTGGCCACGAATCGCCTGTCCGGTCAGCAGGCCGCTGCCAACGAGGTCGAGACGGCTCGAGTTGAAGAAACGATACTTCAGGCCGACGTCCCAGTGATCGGACAGCGGCGCGCGCACACCGGCCAGTGCCTGCCAGGCAAAGTTGGTGTCCGAATCGTTGCCCTTGCCGAACCCGTTGGTCGTGAAGTTGTACTTGACATTCGCCACGCCAACACCGCCGCCAACGAAGGCCTGAATGCTATCGTCGCTGCCGAAGTCGAGCAAGCCGTTGACCATGTAGCTCAGCGCATAGGTGTGACCCTTGAGCGTGCCGGTATCGCGCGAAACGACGCCGCCATTGCTGTCGGTGATGCTGTCGATGCGCGCACGGCGGTAGCTGACTTCTGATTCAAGGCGGAAACCGCCGAAATCGTAACCCACAATGCCGCCGACGTCGTAGCCGGCATCATTCTTCAGCGTTGCAGCATTTGCCACGCCGGCGATCTTCAGTGCCGTCTTTTCGACGATCATCGCGCCGGCATCAACCTCGACGTACCAGGAATCCTTCTTCGCGAGCGCCGGCGTTGCAAGCGCCGTCGACGCCAGGGCAACGCCCAAGAGCAATTTCCGCATTCTCATTTCCCCTTTATTCGAAGTCATGCCTCGGATGTTGATGCCATTAGCGGCTCTCGTTTTTGCTTGCAAGCGAACCTGAGTGGCTGCTGTTGCCAAATAGCAACTAAATTCATCCCCCTGAGCATCAATCTTGATGTCAAACCGTTGCGGGGCCGCCGCCGACAATCTCCGCACTGGTTTCGTATGCTCAGCTCAAGACACCAGCGTCCCTGAGAGCGGCGGCCAACGCGGCAATTGCAGCGCGTGCTTCGTTGTCTATCACGCTTCCACCAGAAGGGTTCGCTGGCGCCGAACTCAATTGCCAGTTTCCGCCAGTATAGAGGCGATCTGCGCCTGCCGCCACATCGAAAGCGCGCATGCCCTCACGCGGGTTTGCAAAGCGCCAGCCACCTTCGGTCCATGCGGCAATCCGGTTCGTTTGTCCCGCAAATACCCCGGTTGCGCCGCTTGCGATCAGCCAGCATTGTCCTGCTGCGGGGCTGGTCGGTGGGCTTGTCACAACATTCTCGATTGCCGGATGGAGCAGAATGTCCGCTGCAAGCACTGCCTCGTTGACCGTCACTTCCTTCTGGCTCTGTCCTGAAAACAGCAAGGGAAGTGCGAAGCGCGGGGATGCCGATGAAAAGCTGATGGGGTCGGTCATGATCTTTTCCTGCTTTAGGGGTCATGCTGGGAAATCGATGCGCAGCGGCATGGACGCGGCGTTGCGGCCGATCTGGCGCACTGTGAAATACGTGGGCGCTCCACTTGGCAGTCCGGCAATCTGTGTTGCAGTCATGGTGATTTCTGCGGCAGAGGTCTGCCAGCGCAAAGCTGGCGCAAGCGGATCGCCAACGGTGATGTCCCACCGCT
>JAIXYF010000160.1 GCA_027490345.1 Novosphingobium sp. | reverse complement strand
GCTGACAAGCGCATCTTCCCGGCGCTGGATGTAGGCAAGAGCGGCACCCGCAAGGAAGAATTGCTCGTGCCGCAGGATCAGCTCAGCAAGATGTGGGTGCTGCGCCGCATCCTCATGCAGATGGGCACCATCGATGCGATGGAATTCCTGCTCGACAAGATGAAGAACTCGAAGACCAACGAGGACTTCTTCGCGACGATGAACCAGTAAGCGGTAAACGGGTTAAAATGGCGGGCGGCGCTCAGGGTTTCTGGAGCGCCGCTGCCATCATTTCCCACAGCTTGTTCATGGCCTTGAGCGGTCGGACCATCACTTTGAAATCAATGATCTTTCCATCAAGGTCAAAGCGGATCAGATCGATCCCGTTGATATGGATGCCATCCACTGTGGCGTTGAATTCAAGCAGCACCTCGGGGCCGTCGACCAACTCGCGCACATAAGTGAAGCCGGTGTCGGCAAAGACCGCGCCCGCTGCCGAAAGGTACATCAGCACTTTGGCATGGCCTTCCTGTGGGGTGTGAACCACGGGCGAGTGAAACACCGCTTCTTGCGCGATGAGCTCTGCCAGCAGGGCCGTATCGCCCGTGTGCATATAGCGGTGCCAGGCGGCGAGGCCGGTGTGCATGGGTCTCTCTCCTTGTTCTCTTGTGGCCTTGTGGCATGCCCACCGCGCACCTGTCATTGATCTGGCGCAGGCCATTGCTCCAGCGCAAGTTTGCGCTAACCCTACGCGGATGACAACCGCGCCGCCAGAAGGCCTTGCCACGCAAGGAATTGCCGCGTTGCAGGCGCGTGATCCGGCGCGTGCGGCAGATTTGTTGCGTGAGGCATCGCGGGTGCTGGCGGGAGATCGCATGCCCTGGCCCGCACTGGCACAGGCGGAGCTGGCGCTGGGCAACTTTCCCGCGGCTGAGGCGGCTCTCGACCAGCAGTTGGCGCTAACACCCCGCGATGTTGGCGCTTTGCTCGCCAAGGGGCAGCTGCGTCAGCGTGTGCGCGATGACCGGGCGGCGGTGAGCTTCTATACTACCGCGCTGACGCAAGCGGGCGTGAGCGGTGTTCCGCACGGCATGGAAGGCATGGCTGCAGCTGCGCAAGCCTTCGTGCGTGAAGCGCAGGGCGCGTTTCAGCGGCACCTTGATGCGGTGATGCAGGGCGGGCTTTCCCCGGCGATGCAAGAAGCGCTGGGGCTGCTACGTGGCACGCGGGAGATCGATTTGCAGCAGCCCTCGCTGTTCTATTATCCGGGGCTGCCGCAGCGGCGGTTTTATGATCCGGCAGACTTCCCCTGGCTGGCGGGCATGCTGGCGCTGCTGCCCGACATGCAGGCCGAGCTTGCTGCCATTACGGCAAATGAGGCACCGGATACGTTCGCGCCGTATGTAATGGCGGCAGAAGACCGGCCCGCGCCCAACAATCCGTTGCTGGGTGATCCTTCGTGGGGTGCGTTTTATTTCTGGAAGGATGGCGCCCCGATCGAGGCGAATGCAGCGCACTGCCCTGCCACAATCGCAGCGCTTGCTCTTGCGCCCATGCCGATGATTTCCGGCCGCGCGCCCAATGCGCTGTGGTCGCGGCTCAAGCCCGGAACACATATTGCGCCGCATTTCGGGATGCTCAACACGCGGCTGATCTGCCACGTGCCGATCCGTACTGCACCCGGCTGCGCTTTGCGCGTGGGGAGCGAGACCCGAACGTGGGAGGAGGGCGTGCCGCTGATCTTCGACGATTCGATGCAGCACGAGGCGCGCAACGGCGGCCCCGAAACGCGCACGGTGCTATTGTTCGAAATCTGGCGGCCTGAAGTCCCCGAGGCCGACCGCGCCGCCATCTCCCGCCTGCTTCAAGGCATTGCAGGGTATGACGGCGCGGCCTGATCCGCTGTCAGGTCAGGTGAGCCTTGAAGAAATCCCGGGTGCGTTCATCGGCAAGGGCAGCACCGGCGACATCGCGGCGTGAGCCTGTTTCTGCCGCAAACCCATGATCGAGCCCCACATAATCGTGCAGCACCACTTTGGCATGCGAATCGAGCGCGCCGTGGATCGCGGCCTGCGCGTCCGGGCCTACGAAGTGATCGGCGGTGGGGATATGCAGCATCAGCGGATTGGCGATAGCGTGCGCTTCGTCCAGCATCTGGTCGATCATAACGCCATAATAGCCGACGGCCGCATCGATATCGGTCCGCGCCGCAGCCATATAGGCCATGCGGCCGCCCAGGCAGAATCCTACGAGGCCAACTTTGTCGACTGCCTGCACATGGCGCAGCCAGTGCAGGGCTGCCTCGATATCCTGCACGCCGAGATCGGGATCGTATTGCCCGAAATAGCCCAGCGCTTCCTGGAACTGTTCGGGCACATCGGGATCTAGTTGCGCCCCGGGGGCAAAACGCCAGAAAATATCGGGCGCTAGCGCAACATAGCCAAGCGCGGCCCAATCATCGCACTTCTTGCGGATGCCGGCGTTGACCCCGAAGATCTCGGGGATAACGATGATGGCCGCCTCGGTCTGATCGTCTGGCGTTGCGATATAGACGGGAAACTCGGCCTCGCCGTCCAGAGCTGCGATCGTCGTCATCTCACCCATGATGTTGGTCCTTCTGCCATGGCGATTGGTCGATGCGGTGTTAAGCGCCTGCCGTGGACTTTGCCAAGCGTGCGTGACAGTGTCGGGGCTGGCAAAACGAAAGGTGAGCGGCATGAAAGTCAACGTTGAGGTGGAATGCACACCTGAAGAAGCGCGCCGCTTTCTGGGTTTGCCCGATGTGACGCGGGCGAACGACGTCTATGTTGATGCCCTTGCCAAAGCGATGCAGGGCATGAACAGCGTCGATCAGCTTCAGGGCTTTGCGAAGCAGATCGCGCCGATGGGTGAGATGGGGTTGAAGCTGTTTCAGCAGTTTGTGGAGCAGGGCGCCGGCGCGGCCATGGCGGGCTTCAAGGCCGGCGCAACCGGCGACAAGCCCAAGGCCTGATACCGGGCCCCAGCATGACCGAGACGATCTTTGCGCTGAGCTCTGGCGCGCCTCCCGCCGGGATCGCAGTGATCCGTATCAGCGGTGCGGGGGCAGGTCGGGCCTTGGCCGCGTTGGCAGGAAAGCGCCTGCAGCCGCGCCGAGCCACATTGGCGGCGCTTACCAATTCAGGCGGTGAGCTGCTGGACCGGGCTCTGGTGCTCTGGCTTCCCGGACCTGGTACGGCAACAGGCGAGGATTGCGCCGAGCTGCACTTGCATGGCGGCCGGGCGGTCGTTGCTGCGGTGGAGGCGGCACTGGGGGCCCTGCCCGGATTGCGCAAGGCCGAGTCGGGTGAGTTCACGCGCCGGGCGTTCGCCAACGGCCGGATCGATCTTGCTGAAGCGGAAGGTTTGGCTGACTTGCTCAGCGCCGAGACCGAGCTGCAACGGCGCGCAGCACTCGCGGTTCTTGATGGGGTGCTTTCCCGGCAGGTGACGGATTGGCGCGGCCGGTTGCTGGCGCTGTCCGCAACGCTGGAAGCCGCGCTCGATTTTGCAGGCGACGACGACATCGACGAGCAGGGCAGCGGTCTGCCCGCAGGCTTTGGCGGCGCCAGCGCAGCCTTGGCGGAGGATCTTGCAGCTTGGTTGGCGCGGCCGCGCGCAGAACCGCTGCGGGAAGGCTTCCGGGTGGTTCTTGCCGGGCCGCCTAATGCGGGAAAATCTACGTTGTTCAATGTGTTGGTTGATGACGATGCAGCCATCACCGCCGCTGAGCCGGGGACCACGCGCGATGTCTTGCAGCGCGCCGTGGCGCTGGAAGGCACACCGTTTACCTTCGTCGATACTGCAGGTCTGCGCGATGAAGGCGCGGGTGCCATCGAGCAGGTCGGGATTGCGCGCGCCCGCGCAGAAGCGGCACGTGCCGATCTTGTGCTCTGGCTTGGGCCGCAAGGTGAGGGACCATCAGGCAGCGCGGTGTGGGAGATTGCCGCGCAGTGCGACAAGGCCGACGCGCCGAAGAAATGTGATGCGCGGTTTCGTCTCTCGGCGGTGACGGGTGAGGGACTTGGCGCACTGCGCGCCGCACTCGTTTCGCACGCGCGTTCAGCCCTGCCGGTTCCGGGGGAAGTGGCACTTAATGCGCGGCAGCATGGCCTGCTCAGCGAAGTGGCCGATGCCGTTGCCGAAGGCGCGCAGCAGAACGATCCGCTTCTTGCAGCGGAGAGCCTGCGTTTGGCCAGAGCGGCGCTTGACCGGCTCGTGGGCCGTGCGGGCACGGAGGACATGCTTGACGCGCTGTTCGGACGGTTCTGTATCGGCAAGTGATGTTTCACGTGAAACACCGCGTGCCACCGGCTGAGCTTTGACGCGTCTCCGCGAATTGGGTATCGGAGCGCGATGCACCAGTTCGATATCATCGTGGTCGGCGGGGGGCACGCCGGTGTGGAGGCCGCCGCTGTCGCCGCGCGGATGGGCGCACGCACGGCTCTGGTCAGTTTCGATCCGGCCACAATCGGCGCCATGTCCTGCAATCCCGCAATCGGGGGGCTAGGCAAGGGCCACCTCGTACGCGAGGTCGATGCCTTCGATGGCTTGATCGCGCGGGCAGCCGATGCGGCCGCAATCCACTATCGCATGCTCAACCGGAGCAAAGGCAGCGCGGTGCAGGGGCCGCGCATTCAGGCAGACCGTAAGCGGTTTCGCGTTGCGATTCAGCAGCGCCTCGCGGCGCAGGCTGGGCTGACGATTGTGCCCGGCGAAGCGGCAGCGCTGCGTCTGGCTGGAGAGGTCGTCAGCGGGATCGATCTAGCCGATGGCATCCGGCTGGAGGCGAAAGCGGTTGTGCTGTGCACCGGCACGTTCCTTGGAGGGCGGTTGTTCCGCGGGGAGGAGCGCATGGTTGGCGGACGTATTGGGGAGAATGCCGCGCACCGGCTTGCCGCCCAATTGCGCAGCGCCGGCCTACCCATGGCGCGCCTCAAGACGGGGACGCCGCCCCGACTCGATGGCCGCACGATCGATTGGTCGCGCTTGCCGGTGCAACCCAGTGATCCCGATCCGTGGACAATGTCGGCACTGTCATCCGGGCGCGTTCTGCCGCAGGTGTTCTGCGCGATTGCCCGAACCAATGCGCACACCCACGAGATCATCCGCGGCGGGCTAGATCGTTCGCCGCTGTTCAGCGGCGCCATCGATGCGCAGGGCCCCCGCTATTGCCCGTCAATCGAGGACAAGATTCACCGCTTCGGAGACCGGGATGGGCATCAGGTTTTCCTGGAGCCTGAAGGGCTTGATGATCATGCTATCTATCCCAATGGGGTCTCCACCTCCTTGCCTACGGATGTGCAGCACGCGATGATGCGTTCGATGGAAGGGCTGGAAGCGGTCGAGATCCTCATGCCCGGCTATGCTGTGGAGTATGATCACATCGATCCCCGCGCGCTGCGCCGTAGCTTGGAGTTGCGCGCGATGTCTGGCCTTTATTGTGCCGGTCAGATCAATGGCACAACGGGTTATGAGGAAGCTGCAGCTCAGGGGCTGATTGCTGGCATGCATGCCGCCGCCGCTGTGCTGGGCTGTGAACCTGCGCCGCTTGACCGTGCGTCGAGCTATATGGCGGTGATGGTCGATGACCTCACGCTGCACGGCGTGTCAGAGCCTTATCGGATGCTGACGGCCCGGGCGGAGTATCGCTTGCGGCTCCGTGCCAACAATGCCTCTACGCGGCTGACGCCTATGGCGCAGGCAGCCGGATGCGTAGGGCCTGACCGTGCCACGTGGTTCGCTGCACGGCAGGAGGCGAGGGCGAGGGCGGAGTCGGCGTTAGCGCAGTCGGTTTCACCCAGCGCGCTGAATGATCATGGCGTCATGGTGCGTAGTGATGGTGTGCGGCGATCGCTTGCCGAGTGGTTGCGATTTCCGGAAGTCGATTTTGCTGGATTGGCACCTTGGCTTGACGGCGCCATGCCGGATGCTGATCTGGCGGAGGAAATGGCGGAGGACGCGGCTTACGCCCCATATCTCGCGCGGCAGGAGGCTGAGCTTAGGCAGCTTCGGGCCAGCGATGGCGTGCCGCTGGGCGATCATTTCCCTTATGGGGATGTGCCTGGCCTGTCCAAAGAGATGATCGAACGGTTGGAGAAAGCGCGGCCTGATACCTTGGCGTCAGCGGGGCGGGTGCCGGGGATCACTCCGGCTGCGCTTGCGATCCTGCTTGTCGCGGCGCGCCGTCTCGTTGCCGCATGATGCTGGCAGGAGAAGCCTCTTCGCGCGCGTGGTTGGAGGAGCTGCATGGTGCGGCCATGGCGCGGCTTGAGGTCCTGGTGGCCGCGCTCACCAAGGAGAATGCGCGGCAGAACCTTGTCTCTCGCCCCTCGCTTGAAGCGGTGTGGCAGCGCCACATTGCCGATAGTGCGCAACTGCTGCATGTTTCACGTGGAACACTGCCGGAAGGGACTTGGCTTGATCTTGGCAGCGGCGCCGGCTTCCCCGGCCTCGTGATTGCCGCGCTTGAACCTCACCGACCCGTGACACTGGTCGATTCGCGGAGGCTGAGGACGGAGTGGCTCACGCGGGCGATAGCCGAGATGGAGCTGCCCCATGTCGAAGTCGTTCTGACGCGAGTCGAGGATCTGCCTGCGCGGCAGTGCCAGGTCATTTCGGCGCGTGCGTTCGCTCCGTTGGACCGGTTGCTGGAGAGTGCAGCCCGGTTGTCCACACCGGAAACGCTCTGGTTGTTGCCGAAAGGGGCCAAGGCGCAGCATGAACTCGATACGGTCACATCCGGATGGAATCATGTGTTTCACGTGGAACAGTCGTTAACCGATCCGATGGCCGGCATTATCGTTGGCCATGTGCACGGGCGGCGGGATGCAGTCGCAACACGCAAGCGAGGTTCAGGTCGATGATCACGATAGCCGTCGCGAATCAGAAGGGTGGGGTGGGGAAAACGACCACCGCGATCAACATCGCAACCGCGCTGGCGGCCACCGGATGGCAGGTGCTGCTGCTCGATCTCGATCCGCAGGGCAATGCGTCCACCGGGATCGGCGTGCCTGCAGCAGATCGGCACAAGTCGTCCTATGATCTCCTGATCGAACAGGCGAGCATTGCGGATTGCGTGATGTCGACGCGGATTCCCGGCCTAGATGTGATTCCGGCAACGGTCGATCTTTCGGGAGCGGAAGTCGAGCTGGTGGGCCAGACCGGGCGCACCGACAAGTTGCGCGCGGCGCTGACGGAAGAGATCGGGCATGACATCTGCCTGATCGATTGCCCGCCATCGCTCGGCCTCCTGACCCTGAATGCGATGACGGCGGCGGATTCGCTGTTGGTGCCGCTGCAGTGCGAGTTTTTCGCGCTGGAGGGGTTGAGCCAGCTGCTACAGACGGTGGAGCGCGTGCAGGAGCGGTTCAACCCGGCGCTCGGCATCTTGGGCATTGTGCTCACCATGTATGATCGGCGCAACCGGCTGACCGATCAGGTCGCCGATGATGTGCGTTCCTGCCTGCACGGTCTTGTTTTTGAAGCGGTGATTCCGCGCAACGTGCGGCTGTCCGAGGCGCCAAGCCATGGTCTGCCGGCCTTGATCTATGACCATGCCTGCGCAGGATCGCAGGCTTATATGAAGCTGGCGCGCGAGCTGATCGGCCGCCTGCCGGAGCGGAAGGAAGCAGCATGAGCGGCGAAACGGACAGCACCGCAGGGGCCGTGGCGAGCAAGGTTGCAAAGCGGCCCGCGCTGGGCCGCGGGCTTGGCGCGCTGCTTGGCGAAACGCGGCGGGAAGAGGCGGTATCGCGCATTTCGGTGTCGAACCCGGCGGAAGCCAACACCGCGCCGCAAAGCGGGCTGGCGATGCTCAGCGTAGCCGCTATCGAACCGCATCCCGATCAGCCGCGCCGCCATTTCAATGAGGACGCGCTGGATGAGCTGGCACGGTCGATCGCGGCACGGGGTGTGATCCAGCCGGTGGTGGTGCGGCCTATCGCGGGCGGGCGCTATCAGCTGGTGGCCGGGGAGCGGCGCTGGCGTGCGGCGCAGAAGGCGCGCGTGCACGAGATTCCGGCGATTGTCCGCCAGTTGGACGAACGGGAAGTTACGGCGCTCGCGCTCATCGAGAACCTGCAGCGTGAGGATCTCAATCCGATCGAGGAGGCGCGCGCCTATCAGCGGCTTTCCGACCAGGATGGGCTGACCCAGCAGGAGATCGCGACCTTCGTCGACAAGTCACGCAGCCATGTGGCGAACCTCATGCGGCTGCTCACCTTACCGGACGAAGTGCTCGATCTGGTCGAGCGCGCGCAGCTTTCGATGGGTCATGCCCGCGCCCTTGCGGTCCTGCCCGATCCTGTTCCGCTGGCGCGCGAGACCGTGGCAAAGGGGCACTCGGTGCGCGATGTCGAACGGCTGGCCAAGCGCGCAGTCCGGCCGGATTCCGCTCCGCGGCGGGCGCGGGCAGAGCGCGATCCGGCCAGTTCGGCGGATATTGCGGCGGTGCAGGCCCACCTTGAAGAGTTTCTCGGCCTGAAGGTGACGATTCAGGCCGATGCCGATCCGCGCACGGGCTCGGTTTCGATCCGCTACAAGACGCTCGATCAGCTCGACCTTATTTGCCAGCGGCTGACGGGTGGCGAGATCTGACATCCTGCACAGAAGGGCATGTTAACCGGTCGATTAATTTCGATTGACCGGGCCGGGTGGGTTTGCCTATCTTTCAGGGTGATAAGAGACACGAAACCGGAGAGCCTGCCATGTCGCTCGATCTGATTCCCCGCACTGCCTACAACGCTGACCACGAGGCTTTCCGCCAGACTGTTCGCCGCTACCTCGAAACCGAGATCGCCCCGCACGCCAATGAATGGGCCGAGGCGGGAATCGTGCCCAAGTCGATCTGGCCCAAGGCTGGCGAGCTCGGCATGCTTTGCCCCACCGTTCCCGAGGAGTACGGCGGTCTTGGCCTCGATTTCGGCTACAACGCCATCGTCGATGAAGAGAGCGCCTATTATGGCCGCGTCGCAACGGGCTTCTCGCTCCAGTCGGATATCGTGGTGAACTACCTCGTATCCTATGGTTCGGAAGAGCAGAAGCGCAAGTGGCTGCCCAAGATGGTGGCCGGTGAAGTGATTACCGCCATCGCCATGACCGAGCCGGGCACCGGTTCCGACCTTCAGGGCATGCGCACCAGCGCCAAGAAGGACGGCAACCACTATGTGATCAACGGGTCAAAGACCTATATCACCAACGGCCAGAACGCAGACCTGATCCTCGTCTGCTGCAAAACCGACACCGAAGTGCAGCCAGCTTGGAAGGGCGTGTCGATCGTGCTGGTCGAAGCGGACCGCGAAGGGTTCAAGCGCGGCCGCAATCTTGACAAGATCGGGCAGGATGAGGCCGATACCTCGGAGTTGTTCTTCGAAGACGTGCGCGTGCCGATCACCAATTGCCTCGGCGAAGAAGGCAAGGGCTTCATCTATCTGATGAGCGAACTGCCGCAGGAGCGCCTGTCCATCGCGGTCAGCGCGCAGGCTTCGGCGCAGAAGGCGTTCGATGATACGGTCGAGTTCACGCGTGAGCGCAAGGCGTTCGGCAAGCCGATCCTTGATTTTCAGAACACCCGTTTCACGCTCGCCGATATCAAGGCCAAGCTGCAGGTGGGCTGGGCGCACCTCGATTGGGCGCTGGCACGGCATCTGAAGCGCGAGCTGACCGCCGAAGAAGGCGCCGCTGCCAAGCTGTGGCACACCGAACTGCAGTGGGAAGTTATGGACAAGTGCCTCCAGCTCCACGGCGG
>JAIXYF010000444.1 GCA_027490345.1 Novosphingobium sp. | reverse complement strand
GCTGGCGACCAGCGCATCGAGCCCCACCGCGCGCACGGCATCGGCCACGGCATGATCGCTCGCATCCGGGCGGCCAAGGCGCAGGTTGTCTTCCAGCGTGGTGGGCAGGAGCAGCGGCACTTGCCCCGCCCAGGCGATGGCGGCAGCGGGCAGGGGTTCGATCACGCCCCGTGCCGGAGCGACTTGCCCGGCGATAGCGGCGAGCAGGCTCGTCTTGCCGCTGCCGGTCGGCCCGGTGATGCAGACGAGGCCCTGCAAGCCGGAACCCTGCGCGCCAAGTTCGAGATCGACTGGCCCGATGCGGTGCCCCGGCCATTCCACCATGGCGCCGCGCAGCGCGAGCGCACCAAAAGTGCCGAGTGTGGCCGCAGGTTCTGGCACTTCGGCCAGCGCCTTCTCCGCAGCCTCTCCCAGCTGCTTTTCGTGATAGGCGGCGGCAAGGCGGCGCATGGGGAGATAGAATTCGGGTGCCATCACCAGCACGAAGAACGCCGCGCGGAAATCGAGCTGTTCGAGTGCAGGAAAGGGCAGAATGCCCAGCAGGCTGAACCCGCAATAGACCGCAACCAGCGCGACGCTGAGCGCGGCGAAAAATTCGAGGATGGCGCTGGACAGGAACGCTGCGCGCAGCACGGCGATGGTGCGCGTCGCCACGTCCTGCGCGGCATCGCCCGCCGCCCGCGCGATCCGGTCTTCGGCGGCAAAGTGGCGGATGATCGGCAAATGGCGCAGCCGATCGACATAGAGCGCCGAAAGCGCGGTGATCGAGGCCATCTGCCGGTCCGCCGCGTGGCGCGCCGCGCCGCCTGCCAGAATCATGCCGATCACGAAGGGGATCAGCGTGGCGAACAGGATCAGCGCGGCGATCCGGCTTTCGAGCGCGACCACCACGGCGACGAGCACGGGGCCGAGCGTGGCGGCCTTGCGCACTGGCGCGAACCGCGCGGCGCTGGCCTGCTGGGCGGCGACGTGATCGATGCCGAGCGTGGCCGTGGCGCCCAGCGCGGGCGCGGCGGGCCCGGCGATGGAAAGGAGGCGCGGATAGAGCGCGGCGCGAAGCACGCGGGCCAGCGCGCGGCCTTCATCGAAGCCGAGCACGGCCGCGCCATATTGGCTGGCGCACCGCATGAGACCGCCCAGCACTATCAACGCGGCGGCGTTCGCGATGACAGTGGCCGGGCTACTCCACCGGCCGAGTGCTGCATCGAGCGCCAGAGCCAGGCCCCACGCAAACACCGCGGCCCCAGCAATATCGGAAGTCCAGGCGAGGCCTGCCGCTTTGGCTATGCGCATGATCGTGGATCGTTTATCGAGCAGGCGGCACGGGCGCAAGATTCGGTCTTGTTGCGCGGCGCCAGCCGCGAAAGGGCATGAATGATGGACATGGCCGTAGTGGAACTTTCCCGGCTGCAGTTCGCATTGACCGCGCTGTACCATTTCCTGTTCGTGCCGCTCACGCTTGGCTTGTCGTTCATTCTGGTCATCATGGAAAGTGTCTATGTGATGACCGACCGCCCGATCTGGCGGGATATCACGCGTTTCTGGGGCAAGCTGTTCGGGATCAACTTCGTGCTGGGCGTGGCGACGGGCCTCACCATGGAGTTCGAATTCGGCACGAACTGGTCATACTACTCGCACTATGTGGGCGACATTTTCGGCGCGCCGCTGGCGATCGAAGGGCTGATGGCCTTTTTCCTTGAGGCCACATTCGTGGGGCTGATGTTCTTCGGCTGGGACAAGCTGAGCGCGCGCCAGCACTTGTTTGCCACAGTGATGGTGGCGGTGGGCTCCAATTTTTCCGCGCTGTGGATCCTCATTGCCAATGGCTGGATGCAGCACCCGGTCGGCGCGGCGTTCAACCCGCTGACCATGCGCATGGAAGTGACGAGCTTCTACGAGGTCGTGTTCAATCCGGTGGCGCAGGCCAAGTTCGTCCACACCGTCAGCGCGGGCTATGTGACGGCCAGCGTGTTTGTGCTGGGCGTTTCGGCGTGGTATCTGCTGAAGGGGCGGCATCTCGAACTGGCCAAGCGCAGCTTTGCCGTGGCCGCCGCGTTCGGCCTTGCCTCGGCGCTCTCGGTCGTCGTGCTGGGCGATGAAAGCGGCTACACGCTGACTGACAACCAGAAGATGAAATTGGCGGCGATCGAGGCCGAATGGCACACAGAGCCGGCGCCGGCGGGGATTGCGGTGTTCGGCCTGCCTTCGAGCACCGGCGGCAAGACGCTGTATGAGATCAAGATTCCCTATGTGCTGGGCATCATCGGCACGCGCAGCCTGACGGGCCAGGTCGAGGGGATCTACCCGCTGGTTGCCCATGCGCGCACTCGCATCGAGCATGGCATCATCGCTTATGATGCGGTGGAGAAGCTTAAGGCCAACCCGAAAGACTTGGCCGCGCGCGCGCAGTTCGAAAGCGCGAAGCACGATCTGGGCTATGCCATGCTGCTCAAGCGCTTCGTGGCCGATCCGAGGAAAGCGGATGCCGCTGCGCTTGACAGGGCCGCGTGGTCCACCGTGCCCAATGTGCCCGCGCTGTTCTGGCTGTTCCGCGGCATGGCCGGGCTGGGCTTCTTGTTCATCGGCTTTTTCTCGACCGCAATGGTGCTGGCCAACACCCGGCGGTTTGATGCCAAGTGGTTCCTGCGCGGTGCAGTGTTGATGATCCCGCTGCCGTGGATCGCGATCGAGATGGGCTGGATGGTGGCGGAAATCGGCCGCCAGCCATGGGCGGTAGACGGCGTGCTGCCGACATTCCTGGGCGCATCGAGCCTGACGACGGGCCAGATCTGGACGACTATGGCGGGCTTCACCGTGCTCTACAGCGTGCTGGCGGTGATCGAGGTCCGGCTGATGCTGGCCGCGATCCGCAAGGGACCGGAAGGCTATACGCCCTGGCAGCCGCGCCGCGATGCCGTGCCGCCGCCCGCCTCTCCGCACCCTGCGCACAGCGTTCCTGCCGAATAAAGGGAGAGGCCGATGGTGCTGCCGCTTGATTACGAGACGCTGCGGCTGATCTGGTGGGTGCTGATCGGCGTGCTGCTGATCGGCTTTGCGCTGACCGACGGGTTCGATCTGGGGGCGATGGCGCTGCTGCCGTTCGTGGCGCGCAATGATCTGGAACGCCGCATGGTGATCAACACCGTGAGCGCGACGTGGGAGGGCAACCAAGTGTGGTTCATCCTGGGCGGCGGAGCGATCTTTGCGGCCTGGCCTTATGTCTATGCGGTCAGCTTTTCGGGCTTTTACCTCGCGATGTTCCTCGTGCTGTCGGCGCTGATCTTGCGGCCGGTAGGGTTCAAGTATCGCTCCAAACATTCGGATCCTGCATGGCGCGCGCGCTGGGACTGGGCGCTGTTTACGGGCGGGCTGGTGCCGGCGCTGGTGTTTGGCGTGGCCGTGGGCAACGTGCTGCTGGGCGCGCCGTTCCGCCTCGATAGCGATCTGCGCTCGTTCTATGAAGGCACGCTGCTGGGCTTGTTCACCCCGTTCAGCCTGCTGGCCGGGCTGCTCTCGGTGGCGATGCTGGTAATGCATGGCGCAGGCTGGCTGGCGATGAAGCTGGAGCCGGGGCCGGTGCAATTTCGCGCGCGGCGCTATGGCGCGGTGGCAGCGGTTGCAACGGTTCTGCTCTTCGCGGCGGGCGGGGCATTTGTCGCTTGGGGCGGGCTGGGCTTCCGCATGGCGGAACTGGTGGATACCGCTGGCCCTTCCAATCCCCATCTGGCCCGCGCCGAGGCGGCACCGGGTGCGTGGCTGGGCAACTTTGCGACCCATCACTGGATGATCGCCGCGCCGGTTCTTGGCCTGTTCGGCCCGTTCGTCGCGCTGGTTGGCCTGCGCACGCGGCGCGATGCGCTCGCCTTTGCCGGGTCGTCTCTCACTGTGCTGGGGATTATCGCCACCGTTGGCCTTGCGATGTTCCCGTTCATCCTGCCCAGCGCGATTGATCCAGCCTCCAGCCTCACGGTGTGGAATGCCTCGTCCAGCCATCTCACGCTGTTCATCATGCTGGTGGTCGTGGTGATCTTCCTGCCGATCGTGCTGGCCTACACCACGTGGGCCTACCGGGTGATGTTTGGCCGGATCACGCGCGACGAAGTGCGCCTCAATCCCGACATGTATTGAAAGGAGCCAGGTTTCATGTGGTATTTTGCGTGGATACTTGGCCTTGGCCTTGCTGTCAGTGTGGCGATCCTCAACGGTATCTGGCACGAATTCCATTCTGATCCGGCCAGCGACCGCACCGTGCATGATTGAGCGCGGCGCACTGCCCGGCTTTCGATAAGGGATGCTTGATGCGCGCTGTCTGGTATGAAGCGATTGGTGCTGCGGCAGATGTGCTGCGCTTTGGCGATATGGAAACCCCGCAGCCGGGGCCGGGCGAAGTGCGCGTGCGCCTTCATGCCTCCGGGGTGAACCCCTCTGACGTGAAAACCCGCATCGGCGCGCGCGCTCCGATTGCCTTCCCCCGCGTGATCCCCCACTCCGACGGCGCGGGCGTGATCGATGCGGTGGGCGATGGGGTTTCCCCGGCGCGTATCGGGGAGCGGGTGTGGGTGTGGAACGCGGCTTGGCGGCGGCCCTTTGGCACGTGCGCCGAGTTCATCTGCCTGCCCGAAATGCAGGCGGTTACCCTGCCGCCGGGGACCAGCTTCGAGGCCGGGGCTTGCCTTGGCATCCCGGCCTCGACCGCGTGCCATGCGGTGTTTGCCGATGGCGATGTCAGTGGGCAGACCGTGCTTGTCACGGGCGGCGCGGGCGCGGTGGGGCACTATGCCATCCAGCTGGCGCGCTGGGGCGGCGCGCGGGTGATCGCCACGGTCAGCGGGCCGGAAAAGGCCCGCGCGGCTGAGGCGGCGGGCGCCCATGCCGTGGTGAATTACCGCGATGGCGATGTGGGAGCGGCGATCCTTGCGGCCAATCAGGGCAAGCCGGTCGACCGGGTGGTGGAAGTGGAGTTCGGCGGCAATCTGCCGGTTACCATGGCGGTGCTGGGCGAAGGCGGCGCGATTGCGGCCTATGGCTCGGTGGGCGAAGGCGAGCCGAAGCTCCCGTTCTATTCGCTGATGCTGCGGCATACCACGGTGCACATGTTGCTGGTCTATCTGCTTTCGCAGCAGCAGCGCGCCAATGTCG
>JAIXYF010000220.1 GCA_027490345.1 Novosphingobium sp. | reverse complement strand
TCAGTTGACCACGGCCTTGAGCTTGCCGATGTAATCCTGCACCGAGGCGATGCCCATTTCGTGCGCGATGACCAGGCTTTCGAGATGTTCGCGGCTGTTGACGAGGCCTTTCGAAAGGATCGTGCCATGCTCGTCCATCAGCACCGCGTAGGGCAGCTTGGCGACTTCATAAAACGTGCCGACTTCGGGTCCGTTGATGAACGTGTATCCGCCAAGGCCCTGCTGGGCGATCATTTCGCGCAGGGCGGCGGCATCATCATCGCCGACGAAGACCAGCTGAACGCGTTCATCGCGCGCGAAGGACTTGGCCATCGGGATGAGGTTTTTGCACAGCGGGCACGAGGGCGAAACGAACATCAGCAAGCGCAGCGGCGTGCCATGCTTGTGCCCGCCGACGGTGGTCTGCTGCCCGTCAAGCGTGGTGGCGGGAACGGCGGCGGCGCTGCTGCCCACGGCGGGGCCTGCCGCTGTGGTAAGTGCGCCCGCAGGCGCCACGCGCATGTGGAGAACGCCGACCTGACGGGCCAGCGCCAGCAGGGCCACACCCAGCAGAAGGATGACAATCCACGACAGGACCGCCGAGACGAGCAGGGCTTGCAGCATTCGGTTATCTCCGCGAGGCGGCAAGCGGCGATGCCGCCAGCGCCCCGATGGCGTTGAAAAGCTGAACGATCACGAAGACCGCAAGGCCCCCTGCCAGCGCAATCGCCAGATCGGGGCTGGTGGGGGCAGGCAGGTCCAGTGGCATGGCCAGCGGCATGAGCAGCCCGGACAGCGCAAGATTGCGCCAGACCAGCAGCCAGCTGAGCGGCTGGCGCAGCTGCGAACGACCGCACCCGCAATCGATTTGGCTGCGCCCGCGCACGATATTGATGCCCATGGCTGCCGCAAACACGAGCAGCAGAACGATAGCGCCCAGCGCGGCAACAAGCTGCACTGGCTGCAAAACGCCGCCGAGCAGCAAGCCAAAGCTCACCGCAAGTTCGGCCGGGGGCAGCAGGAGCGCTGCCGGACCGGTCAATGCGGGCGAAAGCAGACGGTAATTGGCAATGACGCCCGCCAGCAAGTCGCGGTGCCGCAGCTTGGCCAGTGCCGCTTGCAAGAACACAAGGCCAACACCCACAGCTCCGGCAAGGCCGATAGCTCCGCCAAGGTCAACAAAGGTCAAGGCACCGCCGTCTGTCATCAGGGCTCCAGCGTCCGCAGTACGCCGCCCGAGGATTTTTCGAGCTTGTGCTTTTCCGCGCCCGTCTTGGCATCGAGAATCAGCAGCGTGCCGTCTTCGATGCCGAGGACGAGCTTGGGATTGGCTTCCTGCGTCACCGTGACGTGGCTGGCCGGTTCTTCGAGCGGGAAGCGCTTGATCACCTTCTTCGCCGCGACATCGAGAACCCATACTTCGGTGCCAGGTTCCTTGTGCGTCCAGTATTCGCCAGTGTGCATCAGCACATAGGCGAGGCCCGTGTCATAGTGGAGCGCGATCCCCTGCCGGGCGCCGGGATACCAGTGCACATCGAGCGGCTTGGTATCGCCCGGTGCGACGCCCGCAGCCGCCTGGATCGAGAAGGGTTCAGCAATAACCGGGGTTGCACCCAGCTTGGCGGTGATAACCTGCCCGGTATAGGTCAGGAACACAGCCTGCTGCTTGGCCTGATCATAGGCGAAATTGTCGAAGATCGGATCGCCCGATGCCGAGAAGAACGGCGCAGACCGCGTGATTTCAGGCTTCGCAGCCATGGCTTTGACTGTGGCGAGCGAGCCGTCCGAGCACAGCGCGGAGAAGCCGTAGCCGGGGATGGGCAGCAGGCTGGCGCAACCGGGCAGTTCGATCTTCTTGACAAACTTGCCCTTCGCCAGATCGATCACGTTGACCGAAGAGGCCGGATCGAGGTTGTAGACGTAGCCGGTCTTGCCGCCATCGCTGATCACGAAATTGTATTTCCGCCCGCCAATCAGGATGCGGCCTGGCATCGTGATCTCGCTCTTCAGCTTAAGCGTGGTGGCGTCATAGACCGTGACCATGTCCTGCCGCGTGCCGCGCGAGCCCTTGGACCACAGCGATTCCGAAATGTAGACTGCCTTTCCACCGGGATCGAGCGCAAGGTCTGAAAGGTGTGACGATTCGACGAGGCCGAGCATCTTGCCGGTGTCGGTATCGTAGATCACATTGCCGGGAAGGACGAACCCGCGCTCGACAAACACCCAGCTGGGCTTGGGTGCAGGGAGAGTTACGGCCTCCAGCTCCGGATCCGGTGGAAGTGGATCGGAGGCCATGGCTACCGGGGCGGCGCCGAGCATCGTCAGCGCGCCGAAGGCTGCAGCGGTCCGTCTGGCTTTGGCGAAAACCGATGATCTGCCCTGAACCTTCATCATCTTCATCTGGCCTGGCCCCTTTTGCCTGAAACCCTGAAAATCCCGATCAACCGACATCCAAAAAGCGCTATTTACCATGCGGTGCTCGCTGCGACCACACAGGCCAACTTGCACAAATTGCCCCGCATTGTGCGCCTGCGAACAAGTTTTGACGGATGTCCAGTTTTAGTCAAGTGCTTTGTCGCCTCATGCAAGCCGGCCCGGCAAGCGAGCGCTTGCGGCTGCAAAGCCCCGGCCCGGAACGCCCCGACTACGGGTATTGCATTCATGCGCACAGGAGCCATTGGCATAAGACATACTCGCACTGCGGACGCGGGAGCTGCGTCCGTTCGGTTCGGTGCTCGGTCCTGCACATGTGCGGCGTCTCCCCCTTGTGGGGCGCGCGCGCATCATTCTGGCTGGCGAATAGTCTGCTGCGGCGTGATCGATTTGGCAAGCCCCACGAGGGCTTGTTCGGCCAGCGCCGTGAATTGCTGCATTTTTTCCGCCCAGGGTTTCCCGAACCCAAGAAATGGCGTTGAGCCTTCCATCGAAGCGCTGATGTAGAGCGCTACGGTGCGCACGTCTTCTGCCGGAAGGGCAGGATTGAGCTGACTGACCACTTCCCCGATGAAATCATGCACACGCTGGTAGAACACCCGCACCCGGTCCGCCACAAAGGCGTTGTGATTGGCCAGCGCCCACAGTTCGGTAAACAGGCGTGTGGTGCGTTCGCTTGCAATATCATCAAGGCAGAGGCGGATGATCAGGCGCAGCCGGTCTTCGGGCGATATATCCGGGCGGCGCACCTCGCTTTCCAGCAGTTTGTCATAGCTGTCGAGCAGCTCGTCCAGCATGATCTTGATCAGCATTTCCTTGCGCGGGAAATGATAGCTTACATTGCCCACCTTCATGCCGCTGGCGGTGGCGATGCGGCGGATGGTGAAAGCGCTGGCGCCTTCTTCGATTAGCACGTCGTGCGCCGCCTTGAGGATGGCATCGACGGTTTCCGTGCCGCGCGCATAGGTGCCGGGGCGCGGCCCGCTGGCCATGGCGTCCTCTTCTGCGATACCGGCCGCGCGGGACGCTTCAACCAGCGTATCGGTATTACTAGGCATTCCAGATGTGTAGCATGTGCCGCAGGACCTTGCCAGCCTGCCTGTTCGGCAAATCACGCTTGACGGAATCCTGAACTTTGTACAAACTTTATTGGATTATCTCAAATAACTGAAACATAAAGAGTATTACTCGCGGGGTGGCTGGTCGATACGGTGTCGTGTCGAAGGCTTGCCCGGGCGGGAACTCTGTCCAGCCTATGCCGGTTTGGTGTGCCCAGCCGCCCCGGCTTCTCGAAAGGACTGCAATGGCGATCTCGCTCACTGTCAACCGCAAGCCCCGCACTGTCGATGTGGAGCCGGACAAGCCGCTGCTGTGGGTGCTGCGCGAAGATCTGGGGATGCCCGGCACCAAGTTTGGTTGCGGCGCCGGGCTGTGCGGGGCCTGCACCGTGATCCTGAACGGGGAGGCGGTGCGTTCGTGCCAGACGGCGCTGGGGGATGCAGCGGGCAAGGATATCGTGACGATCGAGGGCGTGGCGGCATCCCCTGTCGGCGCCAAGGTGGTGGAGGCGTGGACGGCGCTGGATGTGCCGCAGTGCGGCTATTGCCAGGCCGGGCAGATCATGTCGGCCACCGCGCTGCTGACCGCAACGCCCAAGCCCTCGGCCGAGCAAGTGACCGCCGGGATGGCTGGCAATATCTGCCGCTGCGCCACCTATCTGCGCATCCAGAAGGCCATTGCGCAGGCCAGCCAGGCCATTGCAGGAGCCGCAGCATGAACCCGGTATCGGTTAACCGCCGCTCGTTCCTTGTCGCCTCGCTTGCGGGCGGGGCTGCCCTCACGTTCGAGGCGAAGCTGGCCTTTGCGGCACCGGGCAAGGCGCAGCCGGCCATGCTGGGTGCCTTCATCACCATCGCGCCCGACAATACAGTGACGATCCTCGCCAAGAATCCGGAGATCGGGCAGGGCGTGAAAACCATGCTGCCGAT
>JAIXYF010000200.1 GCA_027490345.1 Novosphingobium sp. | reverse complement strand
TAAAACGCACGGCAAGAAGCTGCGCGAATATCGCGAGCAGATTGCCCCTGTCAGAGAGGGTGACTGAGCCATGCTCTCTGTCGCCAATGTGCGCTCGGCCGGTGGTGCCGCCAGCTATTTCGCCAAGGACAACTACTACGCCTCCGCCGATGCTGATCGGTCCGGCCTATGGGTCGGCAAGGGTGCCGAACGGCTGGGTCTGTCTGGTGTGGTCGAGCCGCGCGCCTTCGAGGCGATCCTGCGCGGAGAACTGCCCATTGGCGGTCGCATCGGCCGAGACGGAGCGGCCCACCGCGCAGGCACGGACCTGACGTTCTCGCTTCCAAAGAGCTGGTCGATGCTCGCCCTCGTCGGCAGGGACCAGCGCATCGTCGATGCATACCGCGAAGCGGTGATCGAGACGCTGCAATGGGCTGAACGGAACGCCGCCTTCATGCGCATGGAGCAAGCTGGGAAGGAGCGACAGATCCAGACCGATAACCTGACCGTGGCGCTGTTCCAGCACGATACCAACCGCAACCAGGAACACAATCTCCACTTCCACGCTGTCGTCGCCAATACGACTCAGGCCAAGGACGGGACTTGGAAGGCGCTGCGCAATGACCGGCTGTGGGAGTTCAATACGCTGCTCAATGCCATAACCATGGCGCGGTTCCGGGTCGAAGTTGAGAAGCTGGGATACCGCATTGGCGACGTCGGCAAGCATGGCAACTTTGAAGCAAATGGGATCAGCCGCGAGGCGGTTATGGCGTTCTCGACGCGGCGGCAGGAGGTCCTGGAAGCAAGGCGCGGCACCGGGCTTGAAGCGGGCGTGATCGCAACTTTGGCGACACGGTCCGCCAAGCAGAACGACGTTGATAGGGGCGCCCTCCAGTCGCAGTGGCAAGACCATGCTTGGGGGCAGGGCCTCGATCTTGAAGGGATGGTGCGCGATGCCCGTGAGCGGTCGGCAGCCATCGCAATTGTTGCGCAGCGACGGGACCAGGATCGCCCGTCGATCGCAGAACGCGGGAAGGTGATGGTGCTCGAACTGGCCGAGCGTCTGGGCCTCAAGCAGGGTGATCCCTTGGTCCCGGCGCGTATCCATCTGAGACCTGCGCAGGAGATCGCCGCAGCCCATGCCGTGGCCTCGGCCGTGCGCCACCTGTCCGAGCGCGAGGCCGCCTTCAAGGTGACCGATCTTACCAAGGCTGCGCTCGATTTTGGCCTGCCTACGACCATGCCACTGATCGAGAAGCGCATCACGCAGCTCGCCGATCAGGGTGCGCTGAGCAAAGGGCGCGGCACCATGCAGGGCTGGCTCACCACGACCGATGCGGCAGCGCTGGAGAGCCGCATGCTGGCCGAGATCGACAAGGGTAAGGGTGCAGCAGTGCCGATCCTGCCGAGCGACATTGCCGGCGCCCAACTTCAGGCTTCGGCCAGCTTCAACTTCGGCATGACGCTCAATGCGGGACAGGAAGGGGCTGGGCGCATGATCCTCTCATCGTCCAACCGGATTGTGGCCGTGCAAGGGGTGGCTGGCGCGGGTAAATCCAGCCTGCTGCGCCCCACAGCGCAAATCCTTGGCGAGAACGGCAAACGCATTGTCGGGCTCGGCGTGCAGAACACGCTGGTGCGCATGCTGGAGCGTGAGACGGGGATCCCTTCGATGACGCTGCACCGGTTTCTCGGGCAGCACCGCAAGCTGCTCGATGGGAATGCGAGCAGGGCCGAACTGGCGGACGCGCGGACTGCTTATCGTGACACCGTGCTTGTGCTGGACGAAGCCTCGATGGTCTCGACCCGCGATCAGGATCGGCTCGTCCGGCTCGCCAACGTTTTGGAAGTCGACCGGCTTGTACTGATGGGCGACCCGAAGCAATTGGGTGCGGTCGAGGCGGGCAGTCGCTCCATCTTCGAGGAAGAACATTTGCCCACCGGTTTCGTTTACTCGCGGCGGGGCCTCATTGACATGCCAAAAATGGCCTGCCTTGCGCCCTAACGTCAGGTCTACTTCGCGGCGATAGGCGACAAGTCCAACCGGACCGCGCCCAAAAAAGGCGGCTCCACTGCGAGTCATTTTCGCAAGAATGTCGCGCTCGGTTGTACTCACCAACTCAGGAATCATCACATCCTTGCCGCCAAGTGATGTGAGGTCGTCACGATCCAGTGTGACATGCTGCGAGCCAACCTCGTCAGGATGAGTGCAAAAACTCAAGACGCTAAGCGACTGCGTAAGGTAAAGCGCTATGCCCGCCAGTTCCCTCACGTTAACGGAGAGCTACCCAACGCCGCCGTCATGCCGTCGGCCACGAGCAGTTCGGCCATACGCTCGCCGTCAAAGACGTTCATCTGGCAGCCGAAGCTCTTAATGTGGAATGTGCGGGGTAGAGGGGATGAGGACATTGCGCACGCCTCTCACGCCAGAACCGTGATCGAAAGAAAAGGGGGCGCTGGTTTAGAGCGAGAACGAGGCAGCCGCGCCAATCGCGTTGATGGACCGGCTGATTCCGAAGCCATCGGAGATCTCAGGGGCGTCCATCCCGCCTGAGACGCGGATTGATGCGATGTTGGACGTAATGTAGTTCACTTCCCCGAACGTACCGCTGGTGGGGACGTCTTCACCGGTGTAGTTGATGAATTTCACCGAATTGCCCATGGTAGCCCCAATTGCGCCAGCAGAAATGCTGTTCTTGCCTTCAAACGATGAACCGGTCATCGAGACATTGGCCTCGACAATGCCGGTGTTCTCGACGTCGAAGTTCACATCGCCGAAGGTAACTGATGGCCCATCGCTGCCCCCATCAGAGCCGCTCGCGCCAAAGGTAACTGATGGCACAGCGCTACCCGCATAAACGACGGTCGTGCTGCTGACCGAGCCGCTCGCGCCAATGGCCATGAGTGAAATGCTGCTATCGACACTATCGCCGCTGATCGTGGCGCCGTTCAATGTGGTGTCTTCTGTTGGATCATCGACAGATCCAATCCTGACATTGCCGCTATTGTGCGCGTACACGCTTATT
>JAIXYF010000269.1 GCA_027490345.1 Novosphingobium sp. | reverse complement strand
GCGCCGCTGACCGTGGCCGGCACATAGACCGGGCAACGATAGACAGTCACCCCATCCTCAACCGTGCGAGACCAACTCCACTTTGGGTAACCGGCAAAGCGCTTCCAATACGGGTACGAAGGGACTGCGGCGATAACAGTCACTTCATACCCACGCTCGACGAGCGATCTTGCAAGGCCATGGCTATAGGGTCCAACTCCCGTCGGCTCCGGCGCATACAGGTTGCTGATCAACAGAACGCGTTTTGATGTCATGCCATCTCCGGCACGCTTGTGCCTGTCATTCCGCAATTCCGTTCCGCTTACCGCTCAGGCCGCTTGCAACGCAGGATTTGCGGAAGTGAGCGCAGCACTGCACAGGCGGTCGAACACCTCGGCCAGCGGGATGCGCTGCGCGCCGCCCTTGGGTGCCAGTGTATCGATGTGATAGCCGGTCGCCTGATGGATCGCGTTCTCGATCGAAACCAGCACGAAGGCGCTGCTGAAATCGCCCTCAACCCCATCGATGCTGAGCGCCTTGAGCCCCTCGGGCTTGCCGAAGTAGCCAACCTGACAGAACAGCGTCTCGCCGCGTTCCTCCACCGTGAACAGCGGCCTGCCGCCCACGCGCACCTTGTCGAGCACCGGCAGGGCTGCCTGCGCTGCTTCGGCGGTGGCGAATTCCAGCAGGAAATCGCGCGACATGCGCGGCCGGATCGTGGCGCCAGTGAGCCCGACCTTGGCGAAGAAGCCTTCGAAATCGACGATCCGGTACTGATAGTGATCGCGCTCGTTGGGGATCTGGCTCAGCCCCGTCGTAATGAACAGGTGCATGTCCTTCAGTGCCATCAGTTCGCCGACCATCTCGTCGTAGACCTGATAGATGAACAAGAGCGGATCAGCGTCGGTTTCAGCCGCCTGGCTGTACCAGGCCGGGTTAGATTTGATGCCATCATAGGCTGCGCTGTCATACGTGTGGTGGTGCTGGATGTGGGCACCAGCATTCAGGAACAGTGAGGAAAAGCTCGGCTTCTGCTTCTTCCAGAGCGACACGAACAGATCACCCAGCAGGCGATCCAGAAACGCTGCCTTGGCCCACTTGTAGCGCATCGCCATCGGCAGGATCTTGAAATAGCCAGCAATCGAACGGCTGCTCAGGTATGGCAGGGCCAGTGGAAGGATCTGCCGCGCGAAACCAGCGATAGATGCATCGTTGGAAGCGTTTTCGTTCACGATCTTGCCCAGCAGACCAAACAGCTTTGCCGCCCGCGGCTCCGCCACGATCTTTGCGTGAGTCCACGGATCGGGGAGGAAAAACGCCGGAGCCGTGCACAAGTTCGAGGCGTTCATCGGCGAAATCGCGCCCACCGACACGCCGCGCTGTTCCAGATAATCCCAGATCTGCGGCTGATCCTTGTACATGATATCGCCCAGCCGGAAGATGCCGTGCTCATCATAGCTCTTACCGGTGTAGACAGTGGGCCACTGGATCCACGGCTCAAGCTGGGGATAGACTTCGCCCGCGTCGGTCTCGACCAGATCGCGGGTGGCCAGCAGCCGCGTGAAGTTGGGCAGCAGGCCCTTGGCCGAGTAGGCCTTCACGTAATGGAAATTGAGTTCGTTCAATTCCAGGGACACGACGCGCATTGGAAAGCTCCCTCGCAGCAGCAGGGGCTTCCTGCCGTCTCGGACAAATTCACTTCTGGCGACCCTTGCCGGTTCTTCCGACCCTCGCATTGGCCGTGGATGCAGACAGCCTCCGCACCCGGGCTAATCCCTAAGTAAACTAACTATTTTGCAATGCAGCGTCAATTCGCCGGCCAGCCGAAGCAGCGGTTTGCCCCACTCCGGAACAGTCAATGGCCCAGCTGTTTGTAGAGCTCATAGACTGCCCCAATCCCCTCGTGCAGTTCGATCTTCGGCTGCCAGCCCAGTCCAGCGATCTTGCTTCCGCTCATCAGCTTGCGCGGCGTTCCGTCGGGCTTGCTGGTATCGCACACGATCTCGCCCGGGAAGCCGACGATCTCACACACCAGCTGCGCCAGATCGCGGATCGGGATATCCGTGCCCGAGCCTACGTTGACATGCCCCTCGTCCGAATAGGTCTTGAGCAGGAACGCACAGGCATCGGCCAGATCATCAACATGCAGGAATTCGCGGCGCGGCGTGCCGGTGCCCCAGATGGTGATGCTGCCTGCACCCGCCAGCTTCGCCTCATGTGCCTTGCGGATCAGCGCGGGCATCACATGGCTTGAGGCCAGATCGAAGTTGTCACCCGGCCCATAGAGGTTGGTCGGCATGGCCGAGATATAATCGCAGCCATATTGCCGGCGATAGGCCTGACACAGCTTGATCCCGGCGATCTTGGCCACGGCATACCATTCGTTCGTCGGTTCGAGCGGCCCGGTCAGCAGCGCGTCCTCGACAATCGGCTGATCGGCGAACTTGGGATAGATGCACGAGGAGCCAAGGAACAGCAGCTTGGCCACGCCGTGCTGGCGCGCCGCCTCGATTACATTGGCCTCGATCATCAGGTTTTCGTAGAGGAACTCGGCCGGAAAGCTGTCGTTGGCCAGAATGCCGCCCACTTTCGCCGCCGCAATCACCACAACGTCGGGCTTCTCACGGGCAAACCAGGCGCGCACGGCCGCCTGATCGATCAGGTCGGCCTCTGCCCGTGTGGCGGTGAGCACGGTGCAGTTTTCCCGCGCCAGCCGGCGCACCACGGCCGAACCCACCATGCCGCGATGGCCAGCAACATAGACGCGCTTGCCCGCAAGATCGAAAGTGCCCGGCATCTTCAGGCGTCTTTGGCAATCGGCGCGTCGCGCATCGTTTCAAGATCGGCAAGGACCATTTCGCGCGCCAGTTGGCGAGCCGAAGTCTCGTGCCGCCAGCCCAGCTTTTCCTGCGCCTTGGTCGGATCGCCGATCAGCAGTTCCACCTCGGTCGGGCGGAAATAGCGCGGATCGATCTCAACCAGGCACTTGCCGGTCTTTGCGCAATGCCCCTTCTCTTCGACGCCCTGCCCGGTGAACACGATCTCGATCCCGGCGTCCTCAAACGCCCAGCGCACGAATTCGCGGACCTCGGTCGTCTCGCCAGTGGCCAGAACGTAGTCGTCCGGCTCATCCTGCTGCATCATCATCCACATGCCGCGCACATACTCGCGCGCGTGGCCCCAATCGCGCTTGGCATCGAGATTGCCCAGAAACAGCTTATCCTGCCGCCCCAGCGCAATCGCGGCAGCTGCACGCGTGATCTTGCGGGTCACAAAGGTTTCGCCGCGCAGCGGGCTTTCATGATTGAACAGAATACCGTTCGAGGCATGGATGCCATAGGCTTCACGGTAGTTCACCACGATCCAGTAGCCATAAAGCTTGGCCACGCCATAAGGCGAACGCGGATAGAACGGGGTGGTTTCGCGCTGCGGCACTTCCTGCACAAGGCCGTAAAGTTCGGAAGTCGAGGCCTGATAGAAGCGCGTCTTCTTTTCGAGCTTGAGAATGCGAATAGCCTCAAGCAGTCGCAGCGTACCGATGGCGTCGGCATTGGCGGTGTATTCGGGCGTCTCGAACGAGACCTGCACATGGCTCTGCGCGGCGAGATTATAGATTTCGTCCGGTTGCACTTCCTGAACCAGCCGGATCAGGTTGGTCGAATCAGTCAGGTCGCCATAATGAAGATGGAACCGCTGGTGCTCCACATGCGGATCTTCGTAGATATCCTCGATACGGCCAGTGTTGAACGACGACGAGCGCCGCTTCATGCCGTGCACGGTATAACCCTTGTCGAGCAGCAACCGCGCGAGATAAGCTCCGTCCTGCCCCGTGACCCCGGTGATCAAGGCAACCTTACCCAATCCGTCCTGCATGAATCACCATGACCTTACGTTATGTTGCTGATGCGAAGAGCCCTAGCTGCAATGCCGCACAAGGCAAGTGGAATGCGTCACAGGCGCGATACTTAAGCGCACAAAGAAAACCACTCCGGCACACGGCCGCAGGAACGCGTTCAGTTTTTGGGCACTGCAAAGCTGCCACTCACGCGGCCGCCTGCGCCCGGTCCGATCCGCTGGCCCGCTTCGGCCCCGGCCCCCACCGCACGCCCGCGCCCGTCGATGTTCGAAATGCCGGTAACGAGATCAATCACCAGCCTTCCGCCATTCAAGGTGTCGGAGCCACGCTGCAATGCAACATTTCCGGCCATTGTGATGATCTTGCGGTTGAAATCATAGACCGCGACATCGCCGCTCGCGCGTTCGTTGCCGCGCGTCACCACCACGCCGCCGGTGGCATCGATGCGCTGGATCTGAAGGCTACCGGCATCGGTATAGGCAACGGTCGTGCGGGCCGCGCGCATGGTCAGTTCGGCCTGCGTGATATCGACATTGCCCGAGAGCACGACCCGGTTCTGCTTGTCCTGCAGCTCGATCCGGTCCGCTGCATAGTTCACCGGTGCCTTGCTGTTGTGGCCCGCAATGGCCTGCGCCGAAAGATACTGGGCGCCTGCAACGAATGCGGCAGACACGGCAAATCCGGTCACCAGAGATCGCATGGGCCGCCCGGCCTTCAAGGCTTCGATCAGCGTGGTCATGGCATTTGCAGCTTGCCGGGCTCCATAGTCAGGCGGGCATGGCCATCCAGCGTGATGGTCCGTGCTTCAAGATCGGCGCTTATCCTGTCGGCCGAGAAAGTGCCAGCAGGAATGCGGCCCTCGGCCCTGCCCTGGCTGACAAGCCGGCGCCGGCCGATGTCGATATCGGCCCCAGCGGTCACCATCCGGTAGCCATCCGATGTTTCGAAATTGACGGGACTGGGCACATCGATCTGCTGCTTTGCAAAGTCATAGAGCCCGGCCGCCGTGGTCAGGCTGGCCGGGCCATCGGTCAGCATCACGCGCGCGGTGATATCGCGCAAATCGACCTCGTCCTTGTCTTGGGAATGCTGGATGGCGCTGCCCGCTGTCACCGAAAAGTTGCGGCCGGAATCGTCCTGCCCGCGGTACATGGCACTGACCACCCTCATGCGATCCGAGACCATCGCCACCTTGTTGCGATCGAGCAGGAAACTGATCTCACCGCGCGGCGCAAACGGCGCAATGACCAGAACCGCCAGCAGCGCGCCGATAAGCGCGGGCATTCCGACGGCGATGAGCCGCACCATCCGATCGTGAAAGCCACCCGGCGCGGCAAAACGCTGGCGGCGGCCACGCAGGGAATCGGCCTGCTGGGTCATCGGACGGCGGTTCTGACAGTGCGCACGCCGCTGCGCTCACTCGTGGCTGAAGATGTCACGCTCGGCCCATCCGGCAATATCGAGCAGCGCGCGGGTGGGCAGGAAGGTGAAACACGCCTGCGCCATCGCGGTCCGTCGTTCGCGGGCCAGCCGCTCGACCAGAATGGCATGCATGGCATGGAGATAGCGCACATCCGATGCGGCATAATCCTGCTGCGCATCACTCAGCGTTGGCGCACCCCAATCGCTGGATTGCTGCTGCTTCGAGATCTCCTTGCCCAGCAGTTCGCGGACAAGTTCCTTGAGGCCGTGCCGATCCGTGTACGTGCGCACCAGCTTCGACGCGATCTTGGTGCAGAACACCGGCTCCGCCATCACGTTCAGGTAAAAGTGAATGGCCGCAAGATCGAACCGCGCGAAATGGAACAGCTTGAGCCGGTCCGGATCAGCGAGCACCGCGCGCAGATTGGGCGCGGCATAATCGCTTCCTGCGGCAAAGCGAACGAGATGCTCGTCGCCATGACCGTCGGAAATCTGCAGCAAACACAACCGGTCACGCGCCGTGATAAGGCCCATGGTTTCGGTATCGACAGCGACCGGCCCGGGCGCCAACACGCCTTCGGGCAGGTCTTCTTCATGCAAGTATACAGCCATGGCGTTCGCTTAGGCTTTCGCCGCCCTGGCGGCAAGCGATCGAATCCACGCTGCGCTGTTCGTCCTTACTGCCGGCCGACGCTGGTATAGTACCATCCGGCAGCGCGCACCTCGGCGGGATCATAGACATTGCGCAAATCGACCAGCACGCGGTTGCGCACAGACTGGCCAACCCGTTCAAGGTCGATGCCGCGAAATGCGTCCCATTCGGTCACGAGCACCACGGCATCTGCACCGCTCACTGCCTCGTAAGCGCTGGCGGCCATGGTGAGATCGGGCATCAACGGCCCTGCAAGCTCCATGCCTTCGGGATCATAGGCGACCACTTCCGCGCCCGCATCGCGCAGCGCCTGCACGATCGCAATAGAAGGAGCATCGCGCATGTCGTCGGTGTTGGGCTTGAAGGTCAGGCCAAGCAGCGCAATCTTGCACCCGCGCGCCTCGCCGACACCGGCATCGGCCAGCGCTTCGATCACCTTGCGGCCCATGGCACGCTTGCGGCTGTCATTCACCCGCACCACCGCCTCGACGATGCGCACCGGGCTGGCATAGTCCTCGGCAGTCTTGAGCAGCGCCAGCGTATCCTTGGGGAAGCAGCTGCCGCCATAGCCGGGTCCGGCATGGAGGAACTTCGAGCCGATGCGGTTATCCAGCCCGATGCCGCGCGCCACGTCCTGCACGTCCGCGCCCACTTTCTCGCACAAGTCCGCCATCTCGTTGATGAAGGTGATCTTGGTCGCGAGAAACGCGTTGGCGGCATACTTGATCAGTTCCGAGCTGCGCCGGCCGGTGAACAGCAGCGGCGCCTTGTTAAGGAACAGCGGGCGATAGACTTCGCTCATCACGCCGCGCTCCCACTCGTCCTCGGCGCCCACCACGATGCGGTCGGGCCGCTTGAAATCGCTGATCGCGGCGCCTTCGCGCAGGAACTCGGGGTTCGAGACGACGGCAAACTGCACGCCCGTGCCGCTGGCGCGGATGATCCGCTCCACTTCGTCACCTGTGCCCACCGGCACAGTCGACTTGGTCACGATCACCGCAGGGTTGGTCAGGTTATCGGCAATTTCCTGCGCAACGGCATAGACATAGGAGAGGTCCGCATGGCCATCGCCGCGCCGCGAAGGCGTGCCGACGGCGATGAAAATCGCCTGCGCGCCTGCGATCGAGGTGGCCAGATCGGTCGAGAAAGAGAGCCGCCCGCCGCGCACATTGGCAGAAACCAGTTCCGCCAAGCCCGGCTCGTAGATGGGCATGATCCCGGCATCGAGCCGATCGATCTTGCTGGCGTCCTTGTCAATACACACCACATCGTGGCCGAAATCTGCAAAGCAGGCTCCGGAAACCAGGCCGACATAGCCCGAACCGACCATCGCGATCTTCATACCGGAATCCCCAAACAGATAACCAACGTAACGGCCGCGCGGATAGCAAGCAGCCCCCCACCCATGCAAATGGTATTCCCGCAGTGCAGCAAAAGGATTACGCAAATAGCACCATGACCCCTGCCGCAATCCCCGAAAGCTGGCGCCCGGCGCTGGAACCTGTGTGCGCCAGCGCGCCGCTGCGCCAGCTAGGCGATCTCCTCAAGACCGAGGAGGCTGCCGGAGGAGCAGTCTATCCCCCCGCCGAAATGCGTCTCGCCGCGCTGGCATTGACATCGCTGCCCGCAGTCCGGGTCGTGATTTTGGGGCAAGACCCCTATCATGGCCCCGGGCAGGCGCATGGCCTTGCCTTTTCCGTGCCGCGCGGTGTGCCGGTGCCGCCCAGCCTGCGCAACATCTTCAAGGAGCAGGAAGCGGACCTTGGCCTGCCCCGCCCCGCGCATGGCCACCTCGAAAGTTGGGCGCGGCAAGGCGTGCTCCTGCTCAACACCGTGCTCACCGTCGCGGCAGGACAAGCCGCCTCGCATCAGGGCAAGGGTTGGGAGCTGTTCACCGATGCCGCGATTCGCGCCGTTGCCGAACGCGCCGCGCCGTGCGTCTATCTGCTCTGGGGCAGCCACGCCCGCGCCAAAGCCCCGCTGATCCGCGCAGCGGGCGGCGCGGGCAATCTGATCCTGGAGGCGCCGCACCCCAGCCCGCTTTCCGCGCACCGCGGGTTCCTGGGCTGCCGCCACTTCAGCCGCGTGAATGCGTTTCTGGAAGAACAAGGCAGCGCGGCTATCGACTGGCGGCTTCCTGCCTAAAGCCAGCCGATTCGCCGGAACCGCCACAGCAGCCCGCCGCAGATCGTCAGAATGACAGCCCAGACCGCGGGATAGCCCCAGCGCCAGTGCAGTTCGGGCAAGTAATCGAAGTTCATGCCATAAATGCCCGCAATCGCCGTCGGCACCGCGAGAATGGCCGCCCAGGCGGCCAGCTGGCGCGTGATCACGCCCTGCCGGTGCTGTTCCAGCAGGCCTGCCGTTTCCACCGTGGCGGCCAGCGTTTCCTTCAGGCTCTGCATCCGCGCCATGGCCCGGCGGACATGATCGAGCACATCGCGGAACCAGATCCGCGCCGAAGGATCGATCACCGACAAATCGGCCACGACCAGTCGCTCCACCATTTCCTCCATAGGCCCGATGATCCGCTCGAACCGCCGCAGTTCGCGGCGCAGGCGGAAAATGCGCCGGATCGTGGCGGGATCGGGAAACTGGTCAATCGCCGCTTCCTCGATCTCGTGCATCACCTCTTCAAACTGGTCGGCAATCGGCAGATAGCCATCAACGATGAAATCAAGCACTGCGTGCAGCACATAATCCGCCCCTTCGGCCAAGTGCTCGCTATCGGCTTCCAGCGCGCGGCGCAGATCGGTGTGCGCGCGCGCCGATCCGATCCGCACGGTCACGATGAAGCGTTCGCCAAGGAACACCGCCGTTTGCCCATAGGTGATCCCATCCTCACCCGCCCCCATCATCGCGGTGCGCGCCACCACGAAGAGTTGGCGGCCATAGGGTTCGACCTTGGGCAGCTGGCGCGGATGGAGCGCGTCCTCGACCGCGAGGGGATGCAGGCCGAACTGGCGCGCCACGAGGTCCATTTCCTCGGCCGCGGGATCGCACAGCCCAATCCAGTCGAAGCAGCCGGGGGGCAGCGCTTCGGCAGGCACGGGCACCCCCGTGACAGCGAGGGCGCCCGGATCAGCTTTTCCTTCTGTATAGCGGCGCGCGGCGATGATCGGCATGGGCGCCCTTTTGTCGCCCCGCCGGGTAAAGCGCAATCGCTGCGGCTTTAACCGCCGATCAAACAGGGCCCCAATCAAACAGACTGGCAATCACGCCCCCGGCTGCTATCATGCGTGTCAATAACCGGGAGATCAGCATGGGTTACGAAGGCGCGCGGCACAGCGGGCAGCCGGATATCGACGTCGCCATCATCGGTGCGGGCCTTTCTGGCATCGGCATGGCCGCGCATATGCAGATGATCTGCCCCGATCGCAGCTATGCCTTGTTCGAGCGCCGCCCCCAGCTTGGTGGCACCTGGGATCTGTTCCGCTATCCCGGCGTCCGGTCCGATAGCGACATGCACACCCTCGGCTTCATCTTCGAGCCGTGGCGGCATGAAAAATCCATCGCCGATGGCCCCGCGATCCTCGATTACCTCAATCGCATCGCGACCGAGCGGGGCATCCGCCAGCATATCCGCTTCGAGACCAAGGTCGTCTCCGCCAACTGGGAAAGCGCAAACGCCTGGTGGGTCATCACCAGCGAAGCCGCCGATGGCCAGCGCAGCCGCACCACGGCGCGGTTCCTCTATCTCGGCTCGGGCTATTACGATTACGACACGCCCTATGATCCCGCGATTCCGGGGCGCGAGGATTTTGCCGGAACGATCCTGCACCCCCAGTTCTGGCGCGACGACGTCGATTATACCGGCAAGCGCGTGGTGGTGATCGGCTCGGGCGCCACGGCTGTCACCATCGTGCCCGCGATGGCGAAAACCGCCGCGCACGTCACGATGCTGCAGCGCACGCCCACCTGGTATGCCATCCGCCCGGCGCGTGATGCGATTGCCAACACGCTGCGCAAGTTCCTGCCGGACAAGCTGGCCTACCGGATCACCCGCTTCAAGAACGTGACGATGCAGAACATCGTGTTCAAGCGCGCCCGCAACGAGCCGCAGAAGGTCAAGGATTACCTGACCGGGAAGCTCAAGGAAGCGCTGGGCCCCAAGTATGATGCCGCCACATTCACTCCGCCTTATAACCCATGGGAACAGCGCCTGTGCCTCGTGCCCGATGGCGATCTGTTCCAAGCGATGAACGCGGGCAAGGCCGAGATCGTGACCGACCATATCGAGCGCATCGACGCCGCCGGCATTCAGCTGAAATCCGGCAAGCGGCTGGACTGCGACGTGATCGTGACGGCCACCGGCCTCTCCCTCGCCATGGCGGGCAAGATCGCGCTGGGCGTGGACAGCCAGCCGGTGCGGATGAACGAGCGCTGGTACTACAAAGGCTGCATGTATTCGAACTTGCCCAATCTTGCGCAAGTGTTCGGCTATCTCAACGCCTCGTGGACCCTGCGCGCCGACATCGATGCGGACTATGTCTGCCGCCTGCTCAACCACATGAAGAAAGTGGGCGCCGACAGCGCGACGCCGGTGTTGACCGACGAAAGCGTGCTGACCCCCGATACCCCGCTCGATCTCTCATCGGGTTATATCCAGCGCGGCCTGGCGATCCAGCCGAAGAACGCGAAGGAAATGCCCTGGCGGCTCAATCAGGACTATGTGTTTGATCGCAAGTACATGAAAGATAGCCCGCTTGACGATGGGATCATGCACTTCGGCAAGGCCAGCGCGGCGCAGGCAGTGCGGGCTGACGGAATGGTCGAACCGGCGGAGTGACCGCCGGAGCGCCGCCCCCGATCAGAGGCGGCGGAGGCGGATCGGCGCAGGTTCGGAAAGCAGCGTATCGACCTGACGCGAACCCAGCGGACGCGCGAATTCAAGGCCCAGACGCGCGCGATCCGACCAGCGGATGATGGCACGGGTCACCACGGTGCCGAAATCGATTTCGACGAACTGGCCGCTGGCGCCATCGGCCAGATCATTGCTTTCGATCTGGCAGCCATAGCGCGAGATATCGAAGATGCGCTGGACCCGCCCGGCGGATTGGACGCGCAGCGTATCGGCTGTTTGCAGCCGTTCGACGCGGCGGTTGTCCCCCACCGGATCATTCGACAGCATTCTGGCCGGCATCTGCATACGTGTCCCCACTGCAACGGCGCGATGATGCGCCGCAGCGGGTAAACGTTTCCTGTGCCGTGATTACCTAACGGCGGGTAAAGAACGAAATCATCCTTCGGCAAGGAATGCCAGCAGCGCCTCTTCCAGCGGATCGAGCCGACCATCGGCCTCAAGCCGGCCATCAAGCCAAGCCTTTTCCGGGGAGGTCAGCGCGGCGTCGCTTTCTGCCTCGGCAGCATAGTCGCGTGCGGCGGGCTTGCTGCCGCCAACCACATCGCGTGCGGCGCTGGCCAGATCGCGGGCGCCCACCTGGCTCATGCGGCCAAAAAAGCTGCCAAGCCCGTGCGAGTGATCGTTCATGAAGGTTTCGAGCTGCGCCGCGCGGTCACGGCTTAGCGGGCGCCCGCCCGTCCAGCCCTGCAGGTAATTGGCCACGCCCTGCACGAACAAGCGCTGCCATTCGGCGGCATGGGGCTGGCCAAGGCTCGCGTCCTTCAGGCGGAACAGCATTTCGGCCTCAGCCATGCTCACCGCAGAAGGGCGATCCCCGCCGCTGGCAAAGATCACGCGGCGCAGCAGCTTGCATTCGGCTTCGGTGATTGATCCGGCGCTCAGTGCACCGCCATCCCGCGTCGGGCCTTCGCCCGTCAGCACGGCGCGCTCGATCTGGGCGAGCGCATAGTCCTTGAGCCGGTCCGGCGTGCCGAGCGCCTTTTCGAGCACGCGCACAAGCAGTTCGAGTTCGGCCACCGAATCGAGCACGCCATCGTGATCGAGCCGGGCGATCAGCCAATCGGCGGTCTCATCCGCAACATAGCCTTTGGGCTCGGTGCCGTTCAGCACAAATTCGCCAACCGCCTCGACAAGGAAATCAGTCCATTCAGCAGACTTTTCTGCCACCACATCATTGATCGCCAGAATTGCCTCGGCCTCGGTCTGATCGATGCTGCCATCGGGCCATGCAGCGCGGCGCAAAGCCAGCACTTCCTCGGCCGTGATCGCGCCATCGGCAGCGGCCTGGCGGGCAAGCTCGGGGAAATTGATCGTCATGGGCGTCCGTCCGGTTGTCCTGCGGTGTGCACTTATGGTCCGGAGAGGGTTTATTTGGCGTTACCTTGCTCAGGTCAGCAGCCGGACCACCGCCATCAGGCCCGAAAGCGCGAGAAGAAAACCGACGAACCCGCGCCAGGCCGCATCGCTGACTTTGCCGAACGCAAGCGAGCCGAAGTGATTGCCGATGAGCACCGGCACGAACAGCAGCAGCGCAAACAGCACATCGCGCCACGAAGCCAGCCCCAGCGCCAGCGCTGCTGCCGTGCTGGCGGTGGAGGTCAGCAAGAACACCGTGAGCATCGAAGCGCGCGCCACTTCGCGCGGGATCGGGCGGCGCAGGTAGTAGGGCACGACCGGCGGCCCCGGCATCCCGGCAAACCCGGTAAGCAGGCCCGCCGCCGCGCCGGTCAGCCCGGTTTCCAGCTTGCCCGGGGCGTGGCCGGGCCGGGCAGGCAGCAACACCAGCAGGAATGCGCCGATGGCAACCAGCGCAATGAGCACACGCGCTACAGCGGGCGGCGTGGCAAACAGGGCAAGCAGGCCCAGCGGGGTCATCACCATGGCAAGGCCGCCGATCACGCCTGCGTTCGGCTCACCCGCGCGCCACACCTTGCGCGCGCCGACGAGGCCAATGAACAGCCCCAGCATGTTGGAGACGACCACCGCCTCGCCGGGCGGAATGACCAGCCCGATCAGCGGCACGAGCAGGATCGCCATGCCGAACCCGGCCATCCCGCGCACGAAGGCAGCGATGAATGCCGCCAGTGCGCAAAGCACCAGCGACAGAACGGGCAGGCCGAGAGCCTCGATCAGGCGCGCAGATCCGGCGGGGTCGCTTCAGCCTTCAGCAGAGCGATGGCTTCCGCCAGCGGCATCACTTTCTGGTGCTGTTCGCCCAGCGTGCGGATCGCAACCGTACCCTCTTCCGCCTCGCGCTTGCCCACCACCAGCAGATAGGGGACTTTCTGCAAGGAGTGTTCGCGGACCTTGTAGTTGATCTTCTCGTTGCGCGTGTCGGTTTCGGTGCGGATGCCGGCGGCGGGCGGTGCGGCGGTCGCCTCGTGCGCATAGTCGTCCGCGTCCGAAACGATGGTTGCGACCACGGCCTGCACCGGCGCGAGCCATGCAGGCAGGCGGCCCGCAAAGTGTTCGATCAGAATGCCGATGAAGCGTTCATACGAACCGAAGATCGCGCGGTGCAGCATGACCGGGCGGTGGCGCTCGCCATCTTCGGCGATGTAGCCCGCATCGAGCCGCTCGGGCAGCACGCGGTCCGATTGGATCGTGCCGACCTGCCAGGTGCGGCCGATGGCGTCCGTCAGGTGCCATTCGAGCTTGGGCGCATAGAACGCGCCTTCGCCTGGCAGTTCCTCCCAGCCATATTCCGGCGTGGCAAGCCCGGCTTCGACAACTGCGTTGCGCAGCTCGGTCTCGGCCATGTCCCACATCGCTTCGGTGCCGAAGCGCTTTTCGGGGCGCAGCGCCAGCTTGATAGAATAGGTGAAGCCGAAGTCCTTGTAGATCCGGTCCGCCAGTTCGCAGAAGGCGCGCACTTCGGAGACGATCTGGTCCTCGCGGCAGAAGATATGCGCGTCGTCCTGCGTGAACTGGCGCACGCGCATCAGCCCGTGGAGCGCACCATGCGGCTCGTTGCGGTGGCAGCAGCCGTTTTCATAGAGGCGCAGCGGCAACTCGCGGTAGGACTTGAGGCCCTGCCGGAAGATCAGCACGTGCGCCGGGCAGTTCATCGGCTTCAAGGCCATCCAGTCGGCCTCGCCGCTGATAACCGGGCCTTCGTCCTCGGTGTTCGGCACTTCGTCGGGGATGACGAACATGTTCTCGCGGTATTTGCCCCAGTGGCCGGACTGCTCCCACTGGC
>JAIXYF010000429.1 GCA_027490345.1 Novosphingobium sp. | reverse complement strand
GTGTTGGAGCGAAACCATATCGAAGCCGGCCGCGTTGATGTACTCCGCCGCATCGAGGTAGGCGCCGGGCTCATCCTGCGCGATGCTCAGGCGCACCGGCTCGGCATAGGCGAATGGGGCAGCGCCATCGCACATGGCCACGATCGCGGTCTCGCCCACATCGTCTTGCTGGCGCATCGCCAGTTCGAGATCGGTGGTGAACGTGGCAATGCCGCAGCGCCGCGGCAAGGCATTGCCAATGAACACGATGCGCATCGCCTTGGCTGCGGTGGAGGACACAGCCTTGGAGGATTCGGCCCAAGAGGACTCGGCTCCCCCCGCTGGCAGGCGGTTGGCAACGGCCCGAAGGCTGATGAACGAGGCGGTCAGATCGGCCACTATGGCGGTGTCCTTCTTGGGAGGGGGTGCCTTCCAGTGGCCGGTCGGAGGCGCTGCGTCTGCCCTCGGAAACTACGCTGACAAGTCCCAGCCATGCGCCGCGCGGCTGGCGCGGCAAAGCACGCCGGCTTGGGTAGTTTCCGATCCTGTTGCCGATCCCGCACACGGCTAGGTTAGTCGGGCACCATGAGGCGTGCGGGTATCGCAGCCTGTTCGCTTCCTCGTGCCCGTCTCTGAAGGAAACCAACCCATGCGCCATGTGATTATGGGCCTCATCGCCACAAGCCTGCTCGCCGGATGCACCAATTATGGCGGCAACGAAGCCATGAACACGCAGTGGCGCAACTATGACTACGCTCGCCCTGATCCGAGCTACGGCGGCTACGAAGCCGAGCGCTATTACCGAGAGGATCCCGCCCGCTACCGGGAACGGCGCATGAACAACAACGAGCGGCTCTATCGCGGCAACAACGGGCGCTACTATTGCCGCAGGCCGGACGGGACCACGGGCCTCGTCGTCGGCGCGGTTGCGGGGGGCGCCCTGGGCAACGTGATTGCCCCGGGCGGATCGAAGGTGCTTGGCACTGTGCTGGGCGGTGCCGTGGGCGGTGTCGCCGGCCGCCAGATCGATCGCAGCCGAACCGTGCGTTGCCGCTGAGCCGGGGCTGCGCCGTTCATCATCGCGCGCACTGACGAGCGTATCAGCGAAGAGGACCAACAACCCGAAGCGCGCAGGCCCTCGGCCAGCATCCAGCCCCGGTCACCGGGGCCTCAACAAGAGTACCGCGTCATGTCGCTTATCAATCTCATCGTCATTCTGATCGTGGTCGGGGTCCTGCTTTGGCTGATCAACACGTATCTGCCGATGGACGGCAAGATCAAATCCATCCTCAACGCGGTTGTCGTGATCGCGGTAGTCCTTTGGCTGCTGCGGGTGCTGGGCCTGCTGTCCTCGCTTGATGCCATCCGTATAGGCAACTGAGCACTGCCACTGCGCAGTGTCCGGCAAAATCTGAACAAATAGTATGGCGCGGGTGCTGACTAAACGTGTTAGGCATGCCTATCGGAAGGGGTGTTCCATGACACGCAGACCTCGGGCCAAGCCCCTCGGGCGCAGGAGGTTCCCCGCCTCGACCGCGCGGTGGTAAGCCCGCCCCGCGAAGCGAGTGCCACACCCCCGAGGAACGACCTGCCGCCGCGGCCGGTGCTGCCGATCATTGCGATCGGGGCTTCGGCGGGCGGGCTTGAAGCGATCTCGCGTCTGTTCGATGCTCTGCCGGGCACGACGGGCTGCGCGTTCCTTGTCGTCCAGCACCTCGATCCGCAGCACGAAAGCCTTATGGCACCGCTGCTTGGCGAGCATACCGCGATGCCCGTGGTCGAGGCCGCGCACGGCTGCCCGCTGGCGGCGGACCATGTCTATGTCATCCCTCCCGGCCGCTTTCTTTCAGTGCGGGCGGGCACCTTGCGGCTTTCTGCGCCCGAGGCGGGGCACGGCGCCCGGCTGCCGTTCGATTGGCTGCTCCGCTCGCTGGCGGCCTCGTGCGGGCGGCAAAGCGCAGCGGTGATCCTCTCGGGCACCGGCGGCGACGGCAGCCTGGGGCTTGCCGCGCTCCACGGTGCTGGCGGCCTCATTCTCGCCCAGTCCATTGCAGAGGCCGAACATCCCGGCATGCCGCAGGCCGCGCTCGATACCGCGCTGGTCGATGCATCACTGCCGCTTGCGGATATGCCCGAAGCCATCCTCGCCTTTGCCGCGCGCGTCACGCTCCCCGGGTTTGCGGCAGCCCCCGCCACACCGCCCGGCAGCGCCGAAGGTCTCGCCGCTGTTCTTGCCGCGCTCAGGCACGCCACCGGGCAGGATTTCAGCCACTACAAGTCCGGCACGATCACGCGCCGCATCGCGCGGCGCATGGCCCTGCTCGGCATAACCGCAGGCGACATGCCCGCCTATGCCGAGCGGCTGCGCGGTGCGCCCGCTGAATGCGCCCTGCTGGCAAGCGAGCTGCTTATCAACGTCACCAGCTTCTTTCGCGATCCCAAAGTCTTCGAGACGCTGGAAACCATGATCCTGCCCGAACTGCTCGGACGCATGGTCGCGGGGCAGGCCCTGCGCATCTGGGTGGCGGGCTGCAGCACCGGTGAGGAGGCCTATTCGGTCGCGATGGTCTGTCAGGACGCGCTGGCCAAGGCACGGCAGGGCGTCAAGCTGCAGATCTTCGCATCGGATCTCGATCCCGATGCCATCGCCACCGCACGAGAAGGGCTCTATCCGCATGATAGCGCCGCCGCGATCCCGCCCGAGCGGCTGGCGCGCTATTTCACCGAGGAGGAATCCGGCTACCGGGTTCTCCCCGCTTTGCGCGGGCATGTCGTGTTCTCGGTGCAGGATGTGCTGACCGACCCGCCGTTCTCGCGGCTCGACCTGATTTCCTGCCGCAATCTGCTGATCTATCTCGATAGCGCCGCACAGGCGCGGGTCATCGCACTGTTCCATTTCGCGCTGCGCGAAGCCGGAGTCATGCTCCTCGGCACGACCGAGACGATCGGCAAGCCCGATGGCCGGTTCGAGCCCGTGGCGCGGGCGGAATGCTTCTATCGCCATATCGCGCGGGCCCGGCCAGGAGAAGCCGGCTTCCCGTTCAGCTTCGATGGCAAGATGCCCCTTGTCATGGGCGCGGCACGCGAGATACCTGCTCCGCGCCGCAATCCCGGCGAGATCTGCGAACAGGCAGTGCTGGCGAGCCATGCGCCCGCCGCCGTGCTGATCAACCGTCACAACGAATGCCTGTTCTCGACGGGGCCGATGCACCGGTTTCTGAGGATGACGCCCGGCTATCCCACGCAGGACTTGCTCGAGATGGCGTCCCCAGTGTTGCGCACCCGGCTGCGCCACGCGATCAACCGCGCCAGTGCCGAAACGCCGACTGTCGATGGCGGCCTCGCGCGGCTGACGATGGATGGGGCGCAAGTGCATGTCCGCATCACCGTGGAGCGCCTTGTCGAAGCTGGGGAGGAACTGCTGCTGGTCTGCTTTGATCAACAGCCGGCAGGCAGCGCGCTGGTGCCCGAGAATCCTTCTCCGGAACAAGTTGGCCGGATTGCCGAACTGGAGCGCGAGCTCGCCGAGACCGATGCCGAACTGCGGGCCCAGATCCGCGACCGTGAAGTGGCCAGCCAGGAGCAGAAGGCCATCAACGAGGAAGCCTTGTCGATCAACGAGGAGTTCCAGTCCACCAACGAGGAGCTCCTGACCTCGAAGGAAGAGCTGCAATCGCTCAATGAGGAACTCACCGCGCTCAACAGCCAGTTGCAGGAAACGCTGGATCGCCAGCGGCTTGCCTCCGACGATCTCCAGAACGTTCTGTTCAGCACCAATGTCGGCACGATGTTCCTTGATGCAGGCTTGCGGATCCGCCTGTTCACGCCGGCCATCAGTTCGCTCTACAATGTCATCGCCAGCGATATCGGCCGCCCGCTCGCCGATCTCAGGCTGATCGCCGAAGACCCCGAGCTTCTGGCCGATGCCCAGCGCGTGCTGGACAACGAGGCGACGATCGAATGCGAGGTCCACGCGCCGGGCGATACCTGGTTCGTGCGCCGCATCTTCCCCTATCGCGCGCACGATAGCCGGATCGAGGGGGTGGTCATCACTTTCGCCGATATCACGGACCGCAAACACGTTACCTCGGCCTTGCAGGAGGCAAAGCTGGAGGCCGAGCGTGCCAATGCCGCCAAGTCGCGCTTCCTTGCCGCGGCCAGCCACGATCTGCGCCAGCCGCTGCAGGCGCTCGCCCTGCTCAAGGATTTCCTCGCGCCAAATGTTTCGGGCAAGCGTGCCGCCGAACTCATGGCGCGCTTCGACAAGACTCTTGGCGCGCTATCGGGCATGCTCGATGTCCTGCTCAATATCAGCCAGATCGAAGCAGGCGCCGTCCGGCCCGAACTGGAGCGGTTCCCCGTGGCGGATATGCTTGAACGCCTGCACGGGGAATTCGTTGCCCTCGCGCAAGTGCGCGATCTCTCGCTTCGCTTCATGCCCTGCGCGGCATGGGTGGAGAGTGATCCGCATCTGCTTGAGCAGATGCTTCGCAACCTGCTTGGCAATGCGGTGAAGTATACCCGGACGGGGCGCATCCTGCTTGGCTGCCGGCGCCGCGGAAACGATCTGCGGATCGAGGTGTGGGATACAGGCATCGGCATCGAGGCGGGCCAGCTTGAGGCGATCTTCGAGGAATTCCACCAGGTCGATAATCCCGCGCGCGAAAGCGGGCTGGGGCTGGGGCTTGGGCTATCGATCGTGCGGCGGCTGGGCCGCCTTCTCCACCACGCGGTCGATGTCCGCTCGGTGACGGGGTGCGGCTCTATGTTCGCGATCACCGTCCCGCGCCGGGAAGGTGTCGTGCCGCTGCCCTGCGCGCCGATGCCCGCGCCGGAAGCCGGGCCAGAGCCTGCACTCGGCCCTGCGCCGGAAGCTGGGCCCGCCGCGCGTCCCTCGGTCATCGTGGTCGTGGAGGACGATTCCGATCTGCTTGATCTCGTTTCGCAATTGCTGCGCGAGCACGGCCATATGGTGAGCTGCGCGAGCGATGGAGCAGAGGCGCTGCGGCTCATCGCTGCAGGTGCGCTCCGGCCCGATATCCTCCTCACCGATTACAACTTGCCTTCGGGCCAGAGCGGCGTGGACCTGCTCCTTGCCTTGCGCCAGCGGCTACAGCGCCCGCTTCCCGCCATCGTGCTCACCGGTGACATCTCCTCGGCAGCGCACGCGATTATTGCCGAGGCCGATTGCCTTCATCTCAGGAAACCGGTCGAGCCGGAAGTCCTGCTGCGCGCGGTGCAGCAGCTCTGCCCGCCCGCCCCGGCACCTGCCCCGGCCTTGCCGCCGGGCCGTCCGCCGCAAGTGCCGCCTTTGATCTATGTGGTGGATGACGAACCCCACATTCGCGCCGCGATCCGCGATCTGGTCGTCGCGCACGGCTGCGAAGTGGCGGATTTCGGCTCTGCAGAGGACTTTCTGGCCAGCTACCACGCGGGCCGGCCGGGTTGCCTGCTGGTCGATGCGCACCTGCCCGGGCTCAGCGGCATTGGCCTGCTTGGCAAACTGCGCGCCAGCGGCGATCACCTGCCGGTCATCCTGATTACCGGCGACGAGGATCTGGGCCTTGCCGTAGCGGCCATGCGCGCGGGCGCTTGCGATTTCATCACCAAGCCGGTGGGGCGCGATGCGCTGATGGACAGCATCGACCGCGCGACCGCGCAATCGCATGGCACCACCATCGCCGATGTCGCGCAGGCCGAGGCGGCGATGTGCTTTGCTGCGCTCACCGTGCGGCAAAAGCAGGTGATGGACATGGTGCTGGCCGGCCATCCGAGCAAGAACATCGCCGCTGATCTTGGCATCAGCCAGCGCACGGTTGAAAATCACCGCGCCGAGATCATGCACCGCATGGATGTGCGCTCACTGCCGGAACTGGCGCGCAAGGTGCTGTTGATCGAGGCCTGAACGCCAAAAAAGGGGGCCGGCAACGCGCCGGCCCCCTTTTATGATATGCCGCTTGCTTGTAGGTGCGATCAGAAGCCCGAACCGGGCCCGTAGCTGATCTCCACGCGGCGGTTCTGCACTTCGCGCACACCGTCTGCCGTGGGCACCCGCTGGCTTGTCTCGCCGTAAGCCCTGCTGGAAATCACCCCGGCAGATATGCCGCGCCCGGTCAGGTAGCTCTTGACCTGGTCATCGCGCCGTTCCGAAAGCCCCACATTGTAAAGCGGCGCGCCCGAGGTGTCGGCATGGCCGGCGAGCATGATGCCGACAGTGCCGCAATTGCCATAAGCCTGCACCGCGTTGTCCAGCACGCTGGCCGCCTCGGGCGAGATATCGGACCTATCCCAATCGAAGAACACGATGAACGGACCCGGATTGCACACCGCAGCAACGGGCGGGGGCGGCGGAGGCGGCGGGGGAGGGGGCAGCGGCGGCGGCGGAGGCGGTGGGGGCAGGGCG
>JAIXYF010000279.1 GCA_027490345.1 Novosphingobium sp. | reverse complement strand
GGCGGGGTTTCGCCCCGCTGGCAGGGGCAATGCCCGGATTGCAATGAATGGAGCACGCTGCAGGAAGATGCGCCCGAGACGGTGTTTTCTTCGAAGCACGATCTTTCCAGCGGCGGGCGGCCGGTGGCGTTTGTCGCGCTTGATCAGCCGGTAAAGCTGCCCGAACGGCGCAAGACGGGGCTGGCGGAATTTGACCGGGCGCTGGGCGGGGGGCTGGTCCCGGGTTCGGCGATCCTGATGGGCGGCGATCCGGGGATCGGCAAATCGACGTTGCTGCTGCAGGCGGCGGCGCGGGTGGCCCATGCAGGCGGCGATGCGGTCTATATCAGCGGCGAGGAAGCCTCGGATCAGGTGCGACTGCGCGCAGACCGGCTGGGGCTGGGCAAGGCGCCGATCCGGCTCGCTGCGGCCACTTCGGTGCGCGATATCCTGACCACGCTAAACGCGATGGAGCCGCCTGCGCTGGTGGTGATCGATTCGATCCAGACAATGTATTCCGATCAGATCGAAGGCGCGCCAGGCACGGTGAGCCAGGTGCGCGGCTGCGCGTTTGAGCTGATCCGCTATGCCAAGGCGAGCGGCGCGGCGCTGGTGCTGGTGGGGCACGTGACCAAGGACGGCACCATCGCAGGCCCGCGCGTGCTGGAACATATGGTCGACGTGGTGATGAGCTTTGAGGGCGAGCGCAGCCACCAGTACCGCATCTTGCGCGCACTGAAGAACCGGTTCGGTGCAGTGGATGAAATCGGCGTGTTCGCGATGGCGGGGGCGGGGCTGGAGGAAGTGGGCAATCCTTCGCTGCTGTTCCTTTCGGGGCGCGAGAATCCGGTGCCGGGCAGCGCCGTGTTTCCAGCGCTGGAAGGCACGCGGCCCGTGCTGGTGGAAATTCAGGCGCTGACGGTGCGGCTGCAGAGCGGAGCGACGCCGCGCCGCGCAGTGGTGGGCTGGGATAGCGGACGGCTCGCGATGCTTCTGGCAGTGCTGGAAGCGCGCTGCGGACTCAATTTCTCGACCGCCGAAGTATACCTCAACGTTGCTGGAGGTTACCGCCTGACCGATCCGGCGGCCGATCTGGCGGTGGCGGCGGCACTGGTTTCGGCGCTGTCTGATCGCCCGTTGTCCGGCGGTTCGGCATGGTTCGGGGAGATCTCGCTTTCGGGCGAGGTGCGCCCGGTTGCCCATACCTCGATCCGCTTGCGTGAGGCGGCGAAGCTGGGCTTCGACAAGGCGCATGGTCCGTCTGGCACGCAGGAAAAAGTGCCGGGAATTGCCTATGCGCCTATCACGCTGCTGCCGAACCTGGTTGACCGAGTGATGGGCGGGGCTTAGATTTCGCAGCGATGACCGGCTTCGATTATGTTGTTTTCCTGATCGTTGCGGTCTGCGCGATCGGCGGGTTCTTTCGCGGCTTTGTCGAGGAAGTGCTTTCGCTGCTGGCGTGGTGCGTGGGGCTGTTCGCCGTGCGCTATGGCCACGAACCGCTCACGCAAGTGCTTACCCCGCATCTGGAAAGCGAGACCGGGGCCGGCGTGCTGGCCTTCGGTATCCTCACCATCGTGCCCTATTTCGCCGCGAAGATGCTGGCCGCATCGGTGGGCAGCGCCAGCCGCAGTTCGGTGCTCGGGCCGATTGACCGGGTGCTGGGCTTCGGGTTTGGCGCGATCAAGGGCTTTGTCATCATGGTCCTTGGCTTTTCGCTGCTGGTGTTCGGCTATGACATCGTGTGGGGGCCGGACGGGCGGCCGACGTGGATCACAGCAGCGCGCACGTATCCCTTCCTTAATGCGGCGAGTGAGGAGCTGATGACGATCATCGATGATCGCCGCGAGGATGCCGTGAAAGCAGCAAAGAAGAGTGAGGCGGCGCAGGACACGGCGCTGAAGAATGCCGCGAAAAAGGCGGCGAAGCGCGAAGTGGAGCGGCGCCTGCGAAACGCGGCACAAGGCGAATGAGCGCGCCCGCTCGCACCCTCTACACCCCCGAAATCCTGGGCGCGGCGACCATGCTGGCCGATTTTGCGTGGAACGAAAGCCTGCCGCTGCGAGGCGAGGCGCGCTCGCGCCGCTGCGGCAGCACTTTGGCGCTGGGCTTGGCGGTGGACGCGGGTGGGCGGATTGCGATGCTGGGCCTGCGCGCCCATGCCTGCGCGATCGGGCAGGCTGCTGCCTGCGTGTTCGCGCGCGCCGCCAAAGGGCGCAATGGCGCCGAGATTGCGCAGGCGCGCGCCGCGCTGGCCGCGTGGCTGGCAGGGGAGGGCGCAATGCCCGATTGGCCGGGGACCATACTGGTCGAGCCCGCGCTGGACTATCCGGCGCGGCACGATGCCATCCTGCTGGCGTGGGATGCGGCGCTCGCCGCGCTGGGTTGACGCCCAATTCTTTGGCGCGGCACACTTTCCCCAGGCGGCGGCCTTCGCTAGAGCCCGTGGATCAAGGCACTGTGGCGGGCAGCCAATGAAGCTGCTCCGATGGGGATGGGACAAGCACTGGCATGCATGAGGGGAATGGCGCGAGCGAACCGACGGCGGGGGAAATCCGGCTCGTGGTCGCGGCTTCGTCGGTCGGTACCGTGTTCGAATGGTACGATTTCTTCATTTACGGCACGCTGGGCGCGATCCTGTCCAAGGCGTTTTTCCCCACCGGCAATGCCACGCTGGAAATGCTGCTGTTCTGGCTGGTGTTTGCGGTGGGCTTCGGCTTCCGCCCGCTGGGCGCGGTGCTGTTCGGCTATCTGGGCGACCGGCTAGGCCGCAAATACACGTTCCTCGTCACCGTGACGCTGATGGGCATTGCCACGGCGGGTGTCGGCCTGATCCCGCCTGCCTCGCAGATCGGCTATGCCGCGCCTGCGCTGGTGATCTTCCTGCGCATTCTGCAAGGTCTGGCGCTGGGCGGTG
>JAIXYF010000370.1 GCA_027490345.1 Novosphingobium sp. | reverse complement strand
CGGGTGTAGATCCCGGCGGGCGCGGGATCATTACAAAAAAGATCGGGCCGCTCACCCGCTTGCGCCGTGCCCATCACCCGGTGGCGTGCAGCCAGCACGCCGCCGACCATGCGCATGACCGCGGGGATCGAGAGCCGCGCCTTGCCGTTGACCTGCAAGTCCGCGACCAGCGGCACGCTCGAATCGAACACTTCGGAGACGAGCATTTCATCGCGCGAGAGCATGACCGAATGCGCCAGCACGGTGGCGACGAGCAGCAGGCGCGGCTCGGTCCCGTCGGCCAAGTGGATCACGCCATCATCGTCGACGCGTTCCTTGCCGCCATCGGTGAACAGCACCGTAGCGGTCTCGATCTCCTGTTGCCCGGCGGGTTCCTGCACGTGCGCCAGCAGCGCCATGTCGAGCGCGGGGATGCGTTCGGCAGCGGTGCAGAAGGTCACGGCCACCCCGTAGCGAAAGGCGAAGGTGAGCCCGGCGGCGCTGGCCAGATCGCGCAGCACCACATCGGCGGCGAGGCCGCGCGTATCGATCCGCGTGCCGAGATGGCGGGCGTGCACGATCAGCCTCTCGCCCGGCGGCAGCGCACCCAGCGCCACTTCATCGGGCCAGCCCGGCGGCTTGGTGGTGGCCGGCTGTTGGCGCGGGGCCGGATCAACCATGAGCTGCGCCTTCGAGCAGGGCCGCGCTGGCCCGCAGCGCGGTGATATGTTCCGGCCCGATGCCGCAGCAGCCGCCCAAGATAGAGGCGCCTGCGGCCTGCCACGCGGCGGCAAAGCGGCGATAGCCCTCCGGCGTAAGGTCTGCGCGGATCGGGCTGAGCGCGCCGTTGGCTTCGGCATCGGCCGACATCGGCGGGAAGGCATTGGCATAAACGCCTATGCGGATGGGGCTGTCCGGCCCCAGTTCGGCGCGCGCGGCGCGAATGGCAGCTTCCATCACTTCGGGCTGGCTGCAGTTGAACAGCAGCGCCGCTGCGCCCAGTTCGGCGGCCAGGCGCGCGGCTTCGGCCACACTTTCTCCCGAGCGCAGGGCAGGCAGGGGCGCGGGTGTCTCGTCCTCAAGCGTGAACGAGAGCCAGATGGGCTTGCCCGTCGGCGCCGTGAGCGAGGCGGCAAGGCGCGCTTCGGCCAGCGAGGACAGCGTTTCGGCCAGCCAGTGATCGACGCTGGGGGCAAGCGCGGCAACCAGCACTTCGAGCACCGGACGCGCGCGGTCCAGATCGACGAGGTCCGGACGATAAGACCCGCAAACCGGCGGCAGCGAACCGGCGACATGAACCGTGCGCGGCGCATCATCGGCCACGCCGCGCGCCAGCGTGCCAGCCAGCGCGGCCAGCGCCGCACCATCAGCGGCAAAGCGCTCCTCGCCGATGTGGAACGGCACCAAGGCGTAGGAATTGGTGGTGATTACGTCCGCCCCAGCCGCAACATAGGCGCGGTGCACGGCGCTGACGAATTGCGGTCCTTCGATCAGAGCCAGCGCGGACCATTCGGGCTGGCGGAAAGGTGCTCCGCTGCGGGCCAGTTCACGGCCCGTGCCGCCATCGAGGATCAGGAGAGGGGGCGTCATGGTCAAGGTCGGTCTCGCGCTGTGGCTCTTGCCCTGGGGTTAGCACGGCGCGCACCGCAGCGGCAGGGGCGAGACGCGGCGCGGCCCAACCTGATCGGCAAACAGCGCCTTGCTGAAGGCCCGAATTTAGAAAGTATTTTTTTTATATCAGTGCTTTATGTAATATCCGAAATGGTTTCTTCGGAGGTGAAAATTTCCAAGCGCTTACTATTGTGCAAGGTTTCTCCACTAAGCCAGAAGGCGTGACGCGACCCACCGATCAAACCTTGCCCGCGCTGCCGCGGGAACTTCCGGCCATGGCTGTGCTGGGCTTCAGCGATTCGGCGGAAGGCGATTGGGGCCGCTTGCGTGGTCTGCAGTATTCGGGTCTCGCGCGGCTTGTGCGCCCGCGTCTTGCCGCGCATGGTCTGGCGGCCATGCTGGTGATACAGGCCCTGGCGTCCTCGATCCACCTGGCGCTGCTGATCGGGTGGACCGGATTGCTGGCCGGCGTGCTCATCTGGGGCGCGCAGTTCGAAGGCGCGCTGGAAGATGCCGACCGCCGCCGCATGACCCGGCACGAGGTGCGTCAGCACACGCTGCGCACGGCGGCGGCCGGCCTCGTCTGGATCCTCCCGATTCTGATCTTTTCACCCTTTGCAGAGCCGGAGCAGCGGCTGCTGGTGTGGACGATCATGGCCATGCTGATGGCCGGAACTGCGTTTGCCTTTGCGGCCGTGCCGCTGGGCGCGGTTGTGTTCAACGCCATCCTGGGCGTGGCCAGCATCCTCGTGTTCTTGTGGTTCGGCCCGATGACAGCGGCCGCTGCGGCGGCCACTTTCGTGATCTTCCTCGCCATCGGCAGCCTTGAAGCAGCGCGCATGTTCCTCGCCGGCAAGGTGGCCGAAGCCGGGATTGCGGAAAAGAGCGAGGTCGTCTCGCTGCTCCTGCGCGAATTTGAGGAAGGCGAGGCCGACTGGCTGTGGCAGACCGATGCCACGCGGCGCGTGCGGGCGGCCAGCCCCCGCTTTGCCTTTGCGCTGGGCGAAGATCCCGAAGATATCGACGGCAAGCCGCTGATCCAGCTGATTGCCGGTACAGCCTGGGAAAGCGGGCATTTCCACTCCTCGCTCCACGATCTGGCGGAGCGGCTCAAGCGGCGTGAGAGCTTCTCCAACTTGCTGGTGCTGGTGACGCTGCACGGCCACAACCGCTGGTGGGAGCTGTCCGCTTCGCCCCGGTTTGATGACAACGGCAATTTCATCGGCTTCCGCGGCGTCGGCTCGGATGTGACCGAGCAGCGCGAGAGCGCCGACAAGATCGCCTATCTCGCACGGTATGACACGCTGACCGGGCTGCCCAACCGTCTGATGCTGACCGAAACGCTGGGCGATGCCATGGGCGAGGCAGACCGGTGGCGGATGCGCTGCGGCTTCATGATGATCGACCTCGACCGGTTCAAGGCGGTCAATGATACGCTGGGGCATCTGGTGGGCGATCAGTTGCTGGCCAAAGTCTCGGGCCGGCTGAAATCGCTGATGGGCGAGAACGAGCTGTGCGGGCGCCTCGGCGGGGATGAATTTGCCATCGTGGTGCGCGATGCGGGCGATGGCACGCGCATCCGCGAAGTGGCGCATGCGGTGATCGCTGCCCTGTCGCAGCCCTACGAGATCGACCACCACACGCTCTATGTCGGCGCCAGCGTCGGCTCGGCTATCGGGCCGCGCGATGGGGCGACGGTGGAAACGCTGATGCGCAACGCCGACCTTGCGCTCTACCGCGCCAAGGACGAAGGCGGCGGGACGCACTTCGATTACGAGCCTTCGCTGCACGCTCATGCCGAAGAGCGGCGCAAGCTTGAATTCTCGCTGCGCCATGCGCTGGAGCGCAGCGAATTTACGCTGGCCTATCAGCCGGTTGTCGATGCGATCACCGAAGAGCCGGTAAGCTTCGAAGCGCTGCTGCGCTGGCAATCGGCGGAGCATGGCCCGGTCAGCCCGGTGAAATTCATTCCGCTGGCCGAGGACACCCGCCTGATTGTGCCGATCGGCGAATGGGTGCTGCGCACGGCCTGCTTCGAGGCCATGAACTGGCCGAATCCGATCAAGGTGGCGGTCAATGTCTCGGGCGAGCAGCTGCTGGATCCGGGCTTTGCCGAAGTGGTGGTGAGCGCGCTGGCTGCCAGCGGGCTTCCGCCGCACCGACTGGAAATCGAAGTGACCGAAAGCATCTTCGTGCGCGACGGGACCGCCGCGCAGCAGACGCTGGAGCGGATCATGTCGCTGGGCTGCGGCGTGGCGCTCGATGATTTCGGCACGGGCTATTCCTCGCTCGGCTACCTCAGGAAGCTGCGTTTCTCGACGATCAAGGTCGACAGGAGCTTCGTGCAGGGCGCCGCGCGTGACAATCCGGAGAGCCTGGCCATCGTGCGTGCGGTGGTGGCGATGGCCGATAGCCTTGAGATGTCCACCACGGCAGAAGGTGTTGAAACCGAAGAAGAACTCGCCGTGATCCGCCGCCTCGGCTGCAAGAAGATCCAAGGGTACTACTTCGGCCGCCCAATGACCGCGCACGATGCCGGCGCGCTGTTTGCCGAGGACAATTGGCGCCGCCTGAAAGCTTGAGCGCTTCCCTGATCAGGCCGCGACGTTGAGCCCGGCCAGCACGCTTTCGAACAAGGCGCGGCCATCGCTGCCACCATGCGCGGGCTCTATCATGCGTTCGGGGTGGGGCATCATGCCCAGCACATTGCCCGCCGCATTGAGCACGCCCGCAATATCGCGCTGCGAGCCGTTGACGGGTTCGCCATAGCGGAAGGCGACGCGGCCTTCGCCTTCGAGCCGGTCCAGCGTATCGGCATCGGCAAAGTAATTGCCATCATGGTGCGCGACGGGGATCGTTATGCGCTGGCCCGCCGCATAGCCTGCCGTAAACAACGACTGGGCATTTTCCACCACCAGCGGCACATCGCGGCAGACAAAGCGGATGCCCGCGTTGCGCATCAGCGCACCGGGCAGCAGGCCCGCTTCGGTGAGGACCTGAAAGCCGTTGCACACACCCAGCACGGCCACGCCGCGATGGGCGGCGGCAATCACCGACTGCATGACCGGCGAACGCGCAGCCATCGCGCCCGAGCGCAGATAGTCGCCATAGGAAAAGCCACCCGGCAGCGCGATGAAATCGAGGCCGGAGGGCAGGTCTGCATCGCCGTGCCACACGCGGTGCACTGTGCCACCGGTGATCTCACCGATCGCCACAGCCATATCGCGATCACAGTTGGAGCCGGGGAAAGTGATGACAGCAGCGGTAAAGGCCATGGCTTCAGGCCACCTTTTCGATGCGGAAGTTTTCGATCACCTGATTGGCGAGGAGCTTGCGGCACATATCGTCCAGCGCTTCATCACTCGTGCTGTCGGCCACGTCCATTTCGATAAGGCGCCCGGCGCGCACATCGTTGACGCCTGCAAAACCAAGCCCTTCGAGCGCGTGATGGATGGCGCGGCCCTGCGGATCGAGCACGCCGTTCTTCAGGCTGACGTGGACGCGGACTTTCATGCGGGGGCCTTTCGCGCAAGGAGGCTGGAGGAGTCGTGTGCGCCTATGCCCCGATGCGGCGCGTGAGGCAAGTTTGGGGGCAAGTTGACACGGTTGACACGGTCCTGAAGGTAAAATGCCGGGCGGGCCGGAGCGAAAAATGCAGGCCTGCGCAATGCGCGGAAAACCGCGACGCAGCGATTGAAATGACAAAGGGAGCGCATGCGGCTGCATTCGCTCCCTTTGCCGGAAACCGATCCCGCAGGACTGGCCCCGCGTGCGGCGGATCAGAGCAAGAAGTCGGTCGCGATCAGCGAAACCCCGTTGGTAAGCGTGATCACGAGATCGGCCGATCGGTCACCATTGACGTCGCCGCTGATCGTGGTGAGCCCGCCGCTGGTGGAAAACCGCAGTTGGCCAGCCACGCCGCTGAATGCGGCCGAGCCGATGAAGGCGAAAGTCTGATTGCCGATCGCGCTGGTGTTGGCGTCAATCCCGATCAGGTCGATCTTGTCGGCCTGCAGGCGGCTGAAATCGGTGATCCGGTCCTTGAACTCGGTGGTGAAAAAGCGGAACCGGTCGCCCTCGGTGCCGCCGGTCAGTGTATCGTCGCCGTCGCCGCCCAACAGGATGTCTATTCCGGCGCCGCCGTTCATCTGGTCGTTGCCGTCAAAGCCAATCAGCGAGTCGTTGCCCGCGCCTCCGATCAGAGTATCGTTGCCGCCCTGGCCGTTGAGGCTGTCTTCGCCATCATCGCCGTTCAAGGTGTCTGTGCCGGCGGCGCCACTGAGTTGATCGTCGCCTTCGCCGCCGTTCAGCGTATCGCCGTCGGTTTCGGTTTCAGAAAAGCCGGTTCCGCCGATAAGCAAGTCGTTGCCGGCCCCGCCATTCAGAATATCAATGCCGCTCCCGCCGAACAGGCTGTCATTCCCGGCGCCGCCGTTGACCGTGTCGTTCCCGGCCTCGCCGTTCAGGCCATCGTCGCCATCATCCCCGTTCACGGTATCGACCCCGCTCCCTGCCGAGATCGTATCGGCTTCCGAACCGCCGTTGATCAGATCATCGCCTGCGCCGCCGAGAATGCGATCAAGCCCCGCGCCGCCATCCACGGTGTCGTTCCCATCACGGCCATCCAGCGTATCGTTCCCGGCCTCGCCGTTCAGGACATCGTTGCCTGTGCCGCCGTCGATATCGTCAAGGCCTTCTCCGCCGTTCAGCGAATCATCGCCGCCATCGCCGTTCAGAACATCGTTTCCGGCATCCCCGTTCAGCCGGTCGTTGCCCTCGCCGCCGAGGAAATCGTCGTTGCCGTCACCGCCGGAGATGATGTCGTTTTCGGTTCCGCCATCGCCGTTATCATCACCGATGCCGCCGTCGATGGTATCGATGCCTTGCCCGCCGATCAGCCGATCGTTGCCGGCATCGCCGATCAGCGTATCGTTGTTGCTCCCGCCGACAATATCATCATTTCCGGCGCCGCCGAAGATGGTGTCATCCTCGCTGTCGCCCCGGATCGTGTCCACGCCATCGCCGCCGAAAATGCGGTCGTTGTTGGTTCCGCCGAAAATGGTATCGTCACCTGCCCCGCCGTCGATGCCATCGTCGCCGTTGCCGCCATCGAGAATATCAGTGCCAGCGCCGCCTACCAAGCGGTCCGCGCCTTCCTTGCCTTGCAGATTATCGTCCGCCGCGCCGCCTTCAAGGGTGTTGTTCAGCGTGTTGCCAATCAAGGTATTGGCCCCCGTGCGCGAGCCGAGGACCCGCTCGAACCCGCTGTAGTTGTCACCCGTGGCAACCCCTGTATTGGCGATGCTGCGATCGAGCGCGACGACGATGCCATCGGTATTGCTGAAGTCCAGTGTGTCGTTCGTGCCATTCCCGCTCACGACGGCTTCGATCACCGCGCCAGGGGTGAAAATATTCAAACCATTGCCCATGCTGACGGTGAGCGCGTTGGGGCCGATGGCGCCGGAATTATCAAAGATATCGAAGCCGTTGCCCATGAGTACAGTGGCATCAATGCGGCCGCGGTTGAAAATGAAACTTCCGCCATCGCCCAGCGCTATGTTGCCGATCCGGCCGCCCTCGTTGACGATGGTATTGCTGCCCCCGCCCAGATCGATGTTGTCGATGCGGGAACCATTGATCTGAATGCTATCGTCGCCTGTGCCGCCGCTCACCGTTCCCGTGATCCGCGCGCCTGTGACAAGCCTGTTGCGGCCGTTGCCAAGATCGACCGCGGTGATGACCCCGGCTTCGTGTTCGATCCTGTCATCGCCCTCTCCGCCGTTCACAGTGCCGCGAATGGTGCCGGTGTTGAGGAACGTATCAGTGTCTCCGCCCAGATCGACATCGCCGAAGATCGAGCCTTCGTTGGTCAGTACATCATTGCCGCCGCCGAGCCGCACGTCGCCCCGGATACGGCCGAGATTGAGCAAGCTGTCGGCCAGATCGCCGGTGCGGATGGCCACGTCATCCGTCGTGGCGATCAGGCCTTCGTTGGTGATGGCGGCCAGGCCGGTGCCGGTGGTGACGCCGGTTTCGCCCGTGATCGTGCCGAAATTGCGCAGGATGAACCGTGCTGCAGGATCGCCGGGAACAGCTGCGGCGGCCCGGTCCATCAGTACGCCGCTGCCTTCAAGGCCGCTGATCGTGCCGGAATTGACCACCACCGAACGGGTGGAATCAAACAGTTGCACCCCCGCCAGATCGCCCATGATGGCGCCCGTATCGGTCACGGTGACGCGCGTGTTCACGCCGCTGTCGACGCGGATACCGGCCTTGCCTGCCAGCAGCGATCCGGCCACGGAAAAGCGGTGTGCGCCCGTGCCGATCACGGCATTGCCGTTCACGGAAACGGCGGTGACCCCCACCGGGATGAGGAAATTCACGCCGGTGCCGAGCGGATAGGCATCGTTGAGGGTTCTCAGATCAGTGGCAATACGGGTGGGCATGGCGGTCTTTCTGGTTCAGTGTCCGGCGCCGGATAAGCCGGGCAAGTGCGCGGCCGCCGCCAGCCGCAAACGGCTGCCAAAAGGCGCGTGCACCAGTGCCTGCTTGTGGGGCTATCTGGTGCGTTTCCCGATGCGAACCGGCGCAGGGTTTGTGGTTCAACCCCGTGGCTCACGCAATCACCTTACAGACCGGAATGGGGGTAGTTTGCCCCAGAGGCCCTGGGGCGGGCAGTGGGAAGTTAGCCGGTCAGCACCCGCGCGATGCTGACAAATTCTGCCACGCTGAGCGTTTCGGCGCGGCGCTGCGGGTCTATGCCCAGTGTCTCCAGCGCCTCTGCCGCGCCGGGCAGGCCTTTCAGCGATTGGCGCAGCATCTTGCGGCGCTGGCCGAAGGCGGCTTCGGTCACGCGTTCGAGCATCCGCGCTGAGACGCCTTCGGGCATTGCGGCGGGTTCGACATGGATGATCGCCGACATCACCTTGGGCGGCGGGGTGAAGGCGCTGCGGTGAACGCGCATGGCGATGCGGGGCCGCGCGCGCCACTGCGCCAGCACGGCAAGGCGGCCATAGGCATCGGAGCCGGGGGCCGCCACGATGCGTTCGGCCACTTCCTGCTGAAACATGAGGGTGAGGCTGCGCCACTGGGGCGGCCATTTCGGGCCGGACAGCCAGCCGACGAACAGCGCGGTGCCCACGTTGTAGGGCAAGTTGGCGATGACGTGCCAGGGCGCATCGAACAGCGTCTCGGGCGCGATCTTCATCGCATCACCTTCGATCACGGTGAGCTGGCCGGGAAAGGCTTCGGCCAGCTCGGCCAGCGCGGGCAGGCAGCGGCGGTCCATCTCGATGGCGGTGACATTGGCCCCCCGGCGCAGCAGCGCCCGCGTCAGGCCGCCGGGGCCGGGGCCGACTTCGAGGACGTTCGCGCCCATGAGATCACCGGGGACCATGGCGATGCGGGCCAGCAGCTGCTCATCGAACAGGAAGTTCTGGCCCAGCGCCTTTGTGGCAATCAGGCCGTGGCGCTGGACGACTTCACGCAAAGGGGGGAGGCCGGGAAGATCCGTCATCCCGCTGCCGCCCGCTGCACCGCGCACCGGGCGGCCATGCGGATCGCGGCAATGGTGGCGCCGGCGCGGGCGGTGCCGGTGCCCGCGATGCCGAACGCGGTGCCATGATCGGGCGAGGTGCGCACGATCGGCAGGCCGAGCGTGACGTTCACGCCTTCATCGAAATCGAGCACCTTGATCGGGATGAGCGCCTGATCGTGATACATGCAGATGGCCGCATCATACGTGGCGCGAGCTTCGGCATGGAACATCGTGTCGGCCGGCAAGGGGCCGCGTGCAGCGATCCCGGCGGCCTGCAGCGCGGCCACGGCAGGCGCGATGATCGCTCCGTCCTCGGTGCCCATGCGGCCATCCTCCCCCGCGTGGGGATTGAGCGCAGCCACCGCAAGGCGCGGCGCCGGGATGCCGAAATCGCGGATCAGCGCGGCAGCGGCAATGGCCGAGCGACTGCGGATCAGCTCTGCGGTGAGGAGGAAGGGCACATCGCGCAGCGCGACGTGGACCGTGATCGGCACGACGCGCAAGTGCGGGCCCGCCAGCATCATCACCGCGTTTTGCGCCGCGATGCCGCAGGCCTCGGCCACGAATTCGGTCTGCCCCGGCTGGGTGAAGCCGATGCGGGCAAGACGGCTCTTGGCGATAGGGCCGGTGACGAGCGCGGCGGCAGCGTTCTGGCGGACAAGGCTGGCGGCTACTTCGAGCGCGCGCAGGGCGAGCGCGGCCCCGGCATCATCGGGCTGGCCGGGCGTATAGGCGCACGCGCCGACATCGAGCACGGGCAGCGCATGGGGGAATACGGCAGCGGCTTCATCGGGCGCGGCAATGGCGACGACCGGGATGGCAAGGCCGCGGCTGCGGGCAGCGGCTTCGACAATATCGCGGTTGCCCACCGCGAAAAACGGAGGGAGCCCTTCGGCCTCGCGCGCGGCCCACGCGGCGGCTACCAATTCCGGGCCGATACCGGCGGGATCACCGATGCTGATCGCCAGAGGTAGTGATGGCGCCACCGCT
>JAIXYF010000170.1 GCA_027490345.1 Novosphingobium sp. | reverse complement strand
GAGATCGAGGACGACTGGCACAATTTCACCGCGCTCAACATGCCCGAAACGCATCCGGCGCGCGCGATGCACGATACGTTCTATTTCCCGGATCAGGATGCAGCGGGCCGCGCGATGCTGCTGCGCACGCACACTTCGCCGGTGCAGATCCGCAGCATGCTAAGCCAGGGCGCCCCTTTGCGCGTCATCGCGCCGGGCCGCGTCTACCGCTCCGATAGCGATGCCACGCATACCCCGATGTTCCACCAGATCGAAGGCCTCGTGATCGACAAGGGCATTCACCTCGGCCACCTCAAGTGGACGCTGGAAACCTTCCTCAAGGCCTTCTTCGAACGCGACGATATCGTCTTGCGCCTGCGCCCCAGCTACTTTCCCTTCACCGAGCCTTCGGTCGAAGTCGATGTCGGCTACACCCTCGTGAACGGCAAGCGGGTCGTTGGCGGCGGCGGCGATGTGCCGGGCGGCGGCTGGATGGAAGTGCTGGGCTCAGGGATGGTCAACCGCAAGGTCATCGAATTCGGCGGGCTTGATCCGGACGAGTGGCAGGGCTTCGCATTCGGCACCGGGGTCGACCGGCTGGCCATGCTGAAATACGGCATGGACGACTTGCGTGCGTTCTTCGATGGCGATGTGCGCTGGCTCCAGCACTATGGCTTCGGCGCGCTTGATGTGCCGACCCTCTCCGGCGGCGTGGGAGTACGCGCATGAAGTTTGCGCTTTCATGGCTTCAGGCCCTGCTCGATACCAAGGCCGATGCGCGCACCATCGCCGAAAAGCTCACCTCGCTGGGTCTCGAAATCGAAGGCATCGAGGATGCCTCGGCGGCGCTCAAGCAGTTCCGGGTCGCCCGCGTTCTGACAGCCGAAAAGCATCCGCAGGCCGATAAGCTGCAAGTCCTCTCGGTCGATCTGGGAGATGGCACGCCGCTGCAGGTCGTCTGCGGTGCGCCCAATGCGCGCGCGGGCCTTGTTGGCGTGCTGGGTGTCCCCGGGGCCGTCGTCCCCGCCAATGGGATGACGCTTAAGGTTGCTGCGGTCCGCGGCGTCGAATCCAACGGCATGATGTGCTCCACGCGCGAGCTTGGCCTTGGCGAAGAGCATGACGGCATCATCGAACTGCCCGCCGATGCGCCTATCGGCACCAGCTTTGCCGATTATCTCGGTTCCGATCCGGTGTTTGATGTGGCGATCACGCCCAACCGCCCGGATTGCATGGGCGTTCACGGCATCGCGCGCGATCTTGCGGCGGCGGGCCTTGGCGTACTCAAGCCCATCGACGCCGCACCTGTGGCAGGTAGCTTCCCCTGTCCGGTCGAAGTGCGCACCGATGATCCCGAAGGCTGCCCAGCGTTCTATGGCCGCGTTATTCGCGGCGTGACCAACGGCCCAAGCCCGCAGTGGCTGCAGGACCACCTGAAAAGCGCGGGCCAGCGCCCGATCTCGGCGCTCGTCGATGTTACCAACTATGTGATGCTCGGCTATGGCCGCCCGGCCCACGCCTATGATCTGGCGAAGCTGAACGGTGCAGTCGTTGCCCGCCGCGCGCGCGAGGGCGAGACCTGCCTTGCGCTGAATGGCCGCGAATATGCGCTGCAGCCGTGGATGACGGTGATCGCGGACAACAGCGGCGTCCACGATATCGCAGGCATCATGGGCGGCGAGCATTCGGGCTGTTCGGAATCGACCACCGACGTCCTCCTCGAAGTCGCCTATTTCTGCCCCGCCAACATTGCTCGCACTGGTCAGGCGCTGGCGCTCACGTCCGATGCGCGCGGCCGCTTCGAACGCGGGGTCGATCCCGCGTTCATCGATACCGGCATGGATCTGCTCACCAGCCTGATCCTCGAAATCTGCGGCGGAGAGGCCAGCGAAGTCATCCGCGCGGGCACACCGCCGACGGTGCGCAAGACGCTGGCCTATGACCCGGCCTTGGCCGGCAATCTTGGCGGGATCGACGTGGCGGACAGCGAGCAGAAGCGCATCCTTGTCGCGCTGGGCTTCGACGTTGCAGCTGACTGGACGATCACGGTGCCCACATGGCGTCCGGATGTCGACGGCGCGCCCGATATCGTTGAGGAAGTGATCCGCGTTCACGGTCTTGATGCCGTGCCCTCCACCCCGCTGCCGCGCGCAGACGGCGTGGCCAAGCCCACCGCAACCCCTGCGCAGATGCAGGAACACCGCCTGCGCCGCGCCGCTGCTGCGCGCGGGCTGAACGAGGCGGTGACCTGGTCGTTCCTCCCCACCGGAGAAGCCGAGCATTTCGCGGATGGCGAACTCTGGACCCTTGCCAATCCGATTTCCGAAGACCTCAAGACCATGCGCCCCTCGCTCCTGCCGGGCCTGCTTGCCGCCACGCGGCGCAATCTCGATCGCGGCGCGGTCACCGTCCGCCTGTTCGAGATCGGGCGCCGCTATCTGCGGGGCGAGGGCGGAGCCAGCGCCGAGCAGCCGAGCCTTGCCGTCGTGCTGGCAGGCGAAGCAGCTTCGCGCGGCTGGGCAACGGGCAAGGCCAAGGCGTTCGACGCGTTCGACGCCAAGGCCGAGGCCCTCGCGCTCCTCGCCGAAGCCGGTGCGCCGGTCGAGAACCTGCAAGTGATGGGTGAGGCTGGAGCGCAGTTCCACCCCGGCCAGTCCGCCACCCTGCGGCTCGGGCCAAAGACAGTGTTGGCGCGCTTCGGCTTGCTGCACCCCGCCACCGCCAAGGCGTTCGACCTATCAGGGCCG
>JAIXYF010000130.1 GCA_027490345.1 Novosphingobium sp. | reverse complement strand
GACCCGGCTGGAAGAGGCGGGCATTGCCGCCAACCTCGATATCGCCCAGGCCCTCTCGCGCCTGCGCCAGGTGCGCGAGGCGCTAGCGCAGGCGCGCAGCGCGGCCGTGCCGACGATTTCCGCATCGGGCGGCTACACCCGCACTCAGGCGATTGCAGCGCCCGCCGGGACCAGACTTTCGGGTGATGGCCTTTCGGGCGACAGCCTTTCGAGCGCCGCTGACGCGGCCTATCAGGTCGATCTGTTTGGCGGCCGGTCGCGCGCGATCGAAGCGGCCCGCGCCGACAGCGAGGCCGGCCGGTTCGACTATGCCGCGGTGGCGCTGACAGTGCAGTCGACTATCGCCAGCACTTATCTGCGAGTCCGGCTGCTGCAGGCCAATCTGGCAAATGCGCAGGAAGCACGGACCAACCAGACCGATAATCTGCAGATCGCCACCTGGCGCTGGCAGGCCGGGCTGATCAGCCAGTTCGACGTGGATCTGGCGCGGACCCAGCTCGCCCAGACGACCGCGACCATTCCGCAGATCGAAAGCACCCTCAGCCAGACGATCGCCGCGCTGGGCGTGCTGCTCGGCCGGGGGCCCGGGGCCTTGCGCACCGAACTTGCACAATCGCGTCCCATTCCCGTCGGCCCCGCCGGTCTAGTCGTGGGCATCCCGGCCGATGTCCTGCGCCAGCGGCCCGATGTACGGTTCGCAGAACGGACACTGGCCGCCGCCACGGCGCGCATCGGCGTGGCAGAGGCTGCGCTCTATCCCGCGCTTTCGCTAGGCGGCAGCATCGGCACCGGCTCGGCCACGCTGTCCAGCCCGTTCGATCTGATCACCGGCCAGGCTTTTGCCCGGATCGCCCAGACCATCTTCGACGGCGGGCGGCGGAGCAGCCTGGTGCGCTCGCAGCGCGCGGCAACCAACGGCGCCTTCGCGCGCTACAAGCAGTCGGTGCTGGTCGCGCTTGAAGACGTCGAAAATGCCATCGCCGGGTTGCAAGCGGCAAACCGGCGCCAGATCCAGTTCGACCTTGCCGAAACGTCCGCAATCTCTTCGGCCGCGCAGGCGCGGCAGCAATATCGCAGCGGGCTGATCGATTATGGCGCGCTGCTGATTACCGAGAACCTGCTGATCACCTCGCGCAACGGGGTGGCGCAAGCGCGCCATGATCGAGCGGCGGCACTGGTGCAGCTCTATGCGGCGCTGGGCGGTGGCTGGACCGACCGTGACGCCATACCTGACAGGACTGACAATGGCTGATCCCACCAAACCCGATGCGGCCGTGCCTGCAGCCGACGCGGAAACAACCGATGCCTTTCTGGGGATCAAGCCGGTGCCGTGGTGGCGGCGCTGGGCCAAATGGCTTGTCCTGGGACTGATCGCGGTCTTCGCGATCGCGCTGCTGGTGCGCATTTTCTCAGCCGTGCCGGTCAACCAATATGTCAGCCAGCCGGTGCGCCGCGGCGCGCTGCAGGTTACCGTTTCGGCCACCGGGCGTTTGGCCCCGGTGAACCAGATTCTGGTCGGTTCGGAGCTGTCGGGTCTGGTCACCAGGGTCATGGTCGATGTCAACGATCCGGTTGTTGCCGGCCAGCAACTGGCCCTGATCGATCCCTCGCGGTTCGCCGACACGGTGAACCAGAGCGCCGCGCAGTTGCGCGCCAGCCAGAGCGCCGTCGCGCTGGCGCAGGCCACTTTGGAGCAGGCTCGGGCACAGATGTCGCGGCTTGAGATGGTGTTCCGCCTGTCGGGCGGCAAAGTGCCATCGGACACCGATCTGGCCGCCGCGCGCGCCGAATATGGCCGCGCCAAGGCCACACTGGGATCCGCTGTCGCAAACGTGGCTGCGGCGCGCGCCGTTGTGTCTTCGGCTACCACCAACTTGACCAGGACTGTGATCCGTTCGCCGGTGAAAGGCGTGGTCCTGACCCGGCAGATCGAATCCGGGCAGACCGTCGCCGCATCCTTCAACACGCCCACACTGTTTGTGATTGCGCAGGATCTGGCCCAGATGAAACTGCCGGTGGCAGTCGATGAAGCCGATGTCGGCGAAGTGGCTGAGGGGCAGCAGGCGACGTTCACGGTCGATGCCTTCCCGGGAGAACGCTTTCCTGCCACGGTCTCGCGCGTCGATCTCGGATCGAACCTGACCGCCACCTCTGCCTCGGCAGCGGCGGCCACCACCAATTCCCAGGTGGTTTCGTACAACGCAAATCTCACGGTGGGCAACGCCACCCTGAGGCTGCGCCCCGGCATGACCGCAACGGCCACGATCATCACCAAGGCGCGGCTGGGCGTGCTGCTCGTGCCCAATGCCGCCTTGCGTTATACCCCTGCTGCCGCCAGCGCGACCGGCAGCAGCGGCATCACCAGCACGCTGACCATGCGCGGGATCCGTGGCGGCCAAGCCGACAAGACCGCGCAAAAAGGCCGCGGTGCGCAGCAGACCGTCTATGTGCTCGACAAAGGCGTGCCCAAAGCTGTCGACATCCAGACCGGCGCCAGCGATGGCACCTCGACCGAAGTGATCGGCGGTGCGCTGCGGCCCGGCATGCAGGTCATCACCGGGCAACTGGCGAGCGGCGCTGGCTGATGGCACCCCTGATTCAGCTCGACCATGTGACCAAGACCTTCGGCATGGGCGACGCAGAGTTTCAGGCCTTGAGAGGCGTGGACCTCGAAATCGCTGAAGGTGATTTTGTCGCCATCATGGGGCCCTCGGGTTCAGGAAAATCGACGATGATGAACATCCTGGGGTGCCTCGATGTTCCCAGCAGTGGCCAGTATCTGTTCAAGGGCCGAGATGTCGGCACGCTTGATCGCGATCAGCGCGCGCTGCTCAGGCGGCGCTATCTCGGCTTTGTATTTCAGGGCTACAATCTGCTCGCGCGTACGTCAGCGCTGGAAAATGTCGAACTGCCGCTGATCTATCGGGGTGACGGGCGCGAGGCGCGGCAGGCGCTATCGATGGCCGCGCTGACCAAAGTCGGGCTGGCCGATTGGGCCGGACACACCCCGGCAGAACTTTCTGGCGGGCAGCAGCAGCGCGTTGCGATCGCCCGCGCGCTTGTCACCAATCCTGAACTTCTGCTGGCTGACGAGCCGACCGGCAATCTCGACAGCGAACGCTCGATCGAGATCATGCAGCTGCTCACAGACCTCAACCAGACCAGCGGTATAACCGTGGTGATGGTGACGCATGAGCCCGACATGGCAAGTTTTGCGCAGCGGATCATTCATTTCAAGGACGGGATGGTAGATCACGTGGATAGCAAACGTCCGGTGCCTGCCTGATGCTGTTCACCACCTTCATTCTCGCCTTCCGCTCGATCCGCAGGCACCTGATGCGGTCGTTCCTGACCACGCTGGGCATCATCATCGGCGTGGCCGCCGTGATCACCATGGTAACCCTGGGCGAGGCAACCACGCTGGCCGTGCAGCAGCAGATTGCCAGCCTGGGCAACAATATCCTCCTCGTTCGCCCGGGGCAGGGGTTCGGACGGGGCGGCGGTGGGCCGCAACCCGCCGATTTCGACGCGCAGGACGTTGCCGCGATCCGCGACCAGATTGCCGGGATCACCGCCGTTGCGCCGCAGGCGAGCAGCGCCGTCACCGCCGTCTACGAAGGGTCCAACTGGACCACCACGGTCAACGGAACCACCGCGGGCTTTTTTCTGATCCAGCCCTGGCCGCTGGTTGCCGGGCGCAGCTTCGAACCCGACGAGGAACTGGCTGGCAAAGCCGTCTGCATTCTGGGCAACACCGTGCGCAAGAACCTCTTCACGAAAGGCGGGGCGCCAGACGCGCCGCTCGGCCAGAGGATCCGCCTGAACGGCATATCCTGTCTGGTCATAGGTCTGCTTTCCACCCGCGGGCAGGCGGGCTTCGGCGGGGACCAGGACGATACCGTGATCATGCCGATCAAGACCGTTCAGCGTCGGCTGACCGGAAATCTCGATATCCGGGTGATGCTGGTCGGAGTGGACGAGGCTTACGACAGCCCCACGGTGCAAACCGCAATCACGGGATTGCTGCGCCAGCGGCGCCAGATTACCGCCGACAAGCAGGACGATTTCAACATCTTCGATACCGCCCAGATCAGCGCGACGTTGACTGCCACGACAACCTTGCTGACCGGCATTGTCACGTCCGTGGCGGCGATCAGCCTGGTGGTGGGCGGCATCGGCATCATGAACATCATGCTGGTGTCGGTAACCGAACGCACCCGCGAGATCGGCATCAGGCTGGCTATCGGCGCGGTCGCGAACGAGGTCCTGACCCAGTTTCTGGTCGAGGCAATCGTGCTGTCCTGCCTTGGCGGCGTGATGGGCATTGCGCTCGCCCAGGTGCTGGTGCTCATTATTGCCCCGCTGATGCAGGTGCCGTGGTTGTTTGTGCCGCGCATCAACGTCATCGCGTTCCTGATCGCGGCGGCGATCGGCATGGTGTTCGGCTATTTTCCTGCGCGCCGTGCCGCTGGACTCAATCCGATCGACGCCCTTCGCTACGAATGACGGGACAACGGCTGCACACCTGTCCGCTTTCAGGCTGTCGTCGGCAAATCCCCGTTCACCGCAATTGGGGCGCATGCTGCAAACACCCAGATCGCGCCCATCACGGCCACGAAGAACGCCCAGATGACAGCATGAAGCAGCTTTATGGCTCGAAGCTGGGAGCTTGGAGTCATCCCGTTACCCGCGCTTGACGGCCATTATGATCACATGCCGTTCGCCTTGCTCTGTCTGGGATGAGCCCGGGCCCCGATCGGTCTCGATCACCGTGACCGCAAAGCCACTGCGGGCGAGTGCTCCGGCAAATCTGTCGTCGTGCGATGCAGACCAGACGCCGAGTATTCCGTCCTCCTTCAAGGCAGAGCGCGCAGCCGCCACCCCTTCTTGGGAGTAGAGCCAATCGTTTGCCCGGCGCGTGAGGCCTTCCGGGCCGTTGTCGACATCGAGCAGGATGCAATCGTACCCTTGTGCCGCCGATGCAATCAGCAAGGCAACGTCGTGCTGCACCAGTTGCACGCGCGGGTCATCGAGACACCCATCGGTGATGCGCGCCATGGGCCCTTTTGCCCACTCGACGATCTCCGGCACGATTTCCGCAACCGTAACCTCAGCATCGCTGCCCAGCGCCCGGAGAGCGGATCGCAGCGTATAGCCCATGCCATAGCCCCCGATCAGCATGTGAACCGGGCCCCGGCCGCCGAGTTCTGCGCACACCGCGCTGGCGAGCACACCTTCCGACGCCGAAAGGTCTGTGCTCATCAATTCGTTGTTGTCGAGCAAGATCGCAAAATCAGTACCGCTCCGGATGAGGCGGAGCCTGCTCCCATCCGGAACAAAAGCGGTGTCGACGAGGTGTTCGCCGGCATTGAGCGCGGAGATGCCGTTGGCGCTGGCAGGATGCTTCAAGCGCTACTTCTTGCGTGCCTTGCGGGCCGCATACTTTGCGTCCCGGGCCGCCTTGCGCTCGGCTTCGGTCGGCGCAGGCGCTACTTTGGCAGCGAGCTCGGCCTTCTCGGCCAGTTCCTGCGCCTTTTTCGCCTTGAGCAGCTCGCGCTTTTCGGCCTGCATTTCCTCACGCGCCTTGGCCGCAGCCAGGCGTTCGGCCTGCACTGCAGGGTCCAGCGGGGCTCGTGCCTTGAGTTTTGCGAGTGCCTTGTCTCGCGCAGAAGTTGCCGCCGCGCGCCGGGCCTCGAGCCCGGGTTCCTTGTAGCCTGCCATAAACGGGATTGTCTCCGAAGGGGGCGCTTGCGTTTCCCTGCGATGGGATCGCAAACCGCCAAGATGCATGTGGTGGCGAGCAACGCCCACGCCTGTGCGCTAAACCGGCGTGGCGGCGGGGCTGCACCGACATCGCGGCCCATTACGCGGTGCGGCGGCCTATGTCACGGATTGTTGTTCAACGCGGCCGTCATCTTCGGATCGCGATCGTCTGATCGCGATGAGCGGTTGGCCGCGCCGGGGGCCTGAACCACAGCCAGTGCTAGGCGCCCGCAAGGATGGGCAGCCGCAGGATCACGGCCAGCCCGCGAGGGCACCCGCCGGGATTGCCGGGGGCGAGCTGCAGTTCACCGCCGTGCAGATGAGCAATCGTCTCAACCAGCGAAAGCCCCAATCCGGAACCGCTTTGCGTGCGCGCGGCATCGAGCCGGCCGAAGCGCTTGAGCGCCTCTTCGAGCCGATCATCGGGTATGCCCGGTCCATCATCGCGCACCGCGATGATGACATCCTGCTCAAGGACCCTCGCCTCCACGGCAATATGCCTGCCCCCGTCCGCATACTTCAGTGCGTTGTCGATCAGGTTGCTCAGCGCCTGGATGAGCAAATCGCGGTGGCCAAGAACGGGCAGCTCTGCCGCATCTTCGCAGACCAGCATGAAGCCCGCGTCTTCCGCCACCGGTCCATAGACTTCGACCAGATTGGCGAGCGCCGTGCCCAGATCGAACCGCGTGAACTGGTCGCGTCCGATCCCCGCTTCGGCCCGGCTGATCTGCAGCGCAGTGTTCAGCATGCGGTGCAGCCCATCGGCCTCATCGATCGCTTCGCCCAGAACAGCCTGCGCGGCCGGATCGCAGGTCCGGCCAAGGCCGCGCTCGAGGGTCGATTTCATGCGCGAGACGGGCGAGCGCAGATCATGGGCCATCGCATCGGTGATCATCCTGAGTTCGCGCACAAGGCGGTCGATGCGCTGGAGCATGCCGTTGATCGTCACGCCCAGCCGATCAAAGGCGTCCCCCGTTTCGTTGCATTCGACGCGCGCGGTGAGATTGCCGGCTTCGATTGCCCGCGCCACGCTGGAAAACTGATCGATCCGCTGTTCCAGAAAGCGCGAGAAGAACCCTGCAATGACAGCGGCCAGACCAAGACTTATCAAGAGCGACCAGAGCATCGCCGTCTCGCTCGCCCGTGTCAGCGCACGCTGGCCTTCCAGCACCTCACCGGCAAGCAAGGTATAGCCATTGCCAAGGCGCTTGGTGACCACGCCCATTTCTTCGGGCGCACGGGCCCCTTCGCGCTGGAGACTGATCATGCGCCAGCGCTCGGCATCACCCAGGGCTGCAGGCCATGCCCGAAGATTGCCGATCACCCGGGTGCCGTCTGGTGCGCGCAGGAACACCACGAAATCCCGGTTCTCCGGCGCCTGCAGCTCCTCGGCAATCTTGCGCGTTGTGCGCGCCAGGCCTTCATCGCGATAATCGATCGCAATGGTGTCGCGCGCCAGTTCCGCCGCCTTGCGCGCATCACCCACGATCGTCTGGCTGGTCAGGCCGTACATCATGGCAAGCCCCAGCCCCAGCGAAATGCATTGGGCCAGCGTGAAGATCAAAACAAACCGTGCGATGCTGGTGCTGTGGAACAAGCGTCCGGCCACCCTTGCGGACCTGCCCATCAACCGGGATCGCCGAGGATATAGCCGGCCCCTCGAATGGTCTGGATCAGCGGCGTTTCAAAGCCATCCTCCAGCTTGCGGCGCAGCCGGCTGATATGCACATCGACCACGTTGGTGCCGGGATCAAAATGATATTCCCACACGCCCTCCAGCATCATCGTGCGGGTGACGACGGTGTTCTTGTGGCGCAGCAGATATTCGAGCAGGCGGAACTCGCGCGGCTGCAGATCGATCTTCTGGCCCGCGCGGCGCACTTGCCGATTAAGCAGGTTCATTTCCAGATCACCCAGCGTGAGGCTTGTTTCCACCTCGCTGCGGTTCGGAACCTTGGCCATCAGGAGCCTGAGCCGGGCCAGCAGTTCGGAAAAGGCAAAGGGCTTGGACAAGTAATCATCAGCGCCCGAAGTCAGCCCCTCAACCCGCGCATCGACTAAACTCAGCGCTGAAAGGATGATGACAGGGGTTTCAACCCTGGCTGCCCGCATCGCGGCGAGCACAGCCATGCCATCGAGGCCCGGCAGCATCCGATCCAGCACGATTGCATCATAGCTGCCATCCGTCGCAAGGAACAGGCCGTCGCGGCCATCGGCGGCCTTGTCCACGACATAGCCTTCATCGGTCAGGCCCTTGGCAATGAAGTCTGCTGTGCGCGCGTCGTCTTCGACAATGAGGATCTTGCTCGGCATCATCGGTGTTTGGCCCGATCGTTTTGGCTTGGCAACTGCGCAGCAGGAGCGCGGCAGGAGCGCGGCAGAAGCGACGGGAAGGGACAATGCCGCCGCCGCGCCAAGCCACGCCGCGCTCCAGGGATCAGCGTACAGCCATCATCAGAAATATCCGATGAGGCTGAAGGCGCCGTACTTTGTATCGCCATCAGGCGCCGCATTGGCAGCATCGGCAAAGAACGGCCCCTTGCGCAGGTAGGTGAAATCCACCTCGGCGCGCAGCACCTTGGGGATCACCCAGTACCGGGCGCGCGCATCGTATTGTTCACCGGCATATTTGCGGGCCTTGCCGCCGGGATCGCTGACGCCAGTCGAGGCAAAACCATCGGTCACGCTCGGCACGAACAGCGAGCGGAACTCAACCAGCCCGTCGAAGCGCTTGCTCGGCGTCACTTCAAGCCGGACCCCCGGAGAGGTGATGTTGGCGCGGTTGACTTCGCTGTAGATGCCGCTGGGCGAGGCATCGAGCGGCGCATTGCCCTGCAATGTATCGAACCGGCCATAAGTGCCGGTTGGCTCACTGCCCGATGCGTGGTCGTATTGAAGCGAAAGGCGCGGCGCCCACGAACCGCCGAAGGTCTTGCCTACAGAGATGTGCGTGAAGGAGGCCGCCACTTTGCGGGTCGGTGCGCCAGGGGCCGCACTTCCGGAGATATGCCCGAACTGGAAAGCCTGTTCAGCCTCCCAATCGAGCTTGCCGGGGCCGGGACCGCGAAACAGGCGCAGATTGACCGTCTGCAGATTGCGGTCCCGCGTCTGCAGGCTGGGAGAATCGTGTTCAGCAAAGCGGAAGTACCCGAGATCAAGCTTGCTATCGGCCAGGAGCTTGGGCGACGTGGCATAGGCACCCCACAGCACCGAGGCGGTCGATTCCTTGTCGAGCTGGACCTTGTTATCAAGCAGGCCGGTCTTGTCTGCGGGCAGGCGCAGCTGCGGCATCAGCCAGAACAGGGTCAGAGCGCCGCCCGTCTTGCCCACAAAGTCAGTGCGCAGGCCAGTCACCCCGTTGGTGGTGTTGCGGAAATCCAACCCGCTCAGCAGCCGCCCCGAACCCAGCGTCATGGTCATGCGCCCGGCCTGGAACGATGTTTTCGTGCCTGCCCCCAGCACGTCGCCCAGATTGGCGCCGATATAGGCCTGCACAGGTTCGAACGCGTTGACTTCGTTGGCCGTCACCGGGCTGAGCGGCCCGGCAATATAGACCCGCGCGTCGCGCAGTTCGCCGCCGATGCGCAGCGGGCCCTTGGTGTATTCGACCAGCAGGGTGGTCCGCAGGCTGACGATCCGGGACGACGGCTCGAACCCCGTACGGGCCTGACCATCGATGGATTCGTAGCGAACCCGGGTGCTGCCGGCCACCTTGAGCCCATCGGGATTGCCCAGCAGCTCCTGCAGGGTCGGCGGGTTGTCGTTGGCAAGCGCTGTCCCGCAAAAGAGGGGCCCGCAAGACAGAGCTGCTGTGCAAGCCGCAAGCGCGGCGCGAACGGTGCGGTTCATCAATGGCTCCCCAGCAGGAAGCGGCGAT
>JAIXYF010000047.1 GCA_027490345.1 Novosphingobium sp. | reverse complement strand
GGCACCGCGCGGCATGACAGCGTGGCGTGGGGCTATGCGCGCGCGGCTTCGGCGCTGGGCGTCGACATCATCCAGAACTGCGCAGTGACGGGCATCCGGCGCGGCGCTGACGGCGCCATCGAAGGCGTCGAGACCGAGCGCGGCTTCATCGCCTCGCGCCGGGTCGGCGTTTCGGCGGCGGGCAGCACGTCGCTGGTGATGAAGATGGCGGGCCTCGATTTCCCGCTCGAAAGCTATCCGCTGCAGGCGCTGGTCTCGGAGCCGGTGAAGCCGATTTTCCCGTGCGTCGTCATGTCGAACACGGTCCATGCCTACATGAGCCAGTCCGACAAGGGCGAACTGGTGATTGGCGCGGGCACGGACCAGTACACCAGCTATTCGCAGCGCGGCGCGTTCCATATCGTTGAGCACACCTTGGCGGCGATCTGCGAGATTTTCCCGATCTTCACGCGGATGCGGATGCTGCGCACCTGGGGCGGGATCGTGGATGTCACGCCGGACCGTTCGCCGATCCTCGGCAAGACGCCGGTCAAGGGCCTCTACGTCAATTGCGGCTGGGGCACCGGCGGCTTCAAGGCGACGCCGGGGGCAGGCGATCTCCTCGCCTACACCATGGCGCACGATGAGCCGCACAAGATCAATGCGCCCTATAATCTCGACCGGTTCCGCAATGGCCGGCTCATCGACGAAGCGGCCGCTGCCGCCGTCGCGCACTGAGGCACAAGCCATGCTCTTGATTCATTGCCCTTATTGCGAAGAAGCCCGGCCCGAGGTCGAGTTCGTGTACGGCGGCGAGGCGCATATTGCGCGGCCCCTCGATCCTTCCACTTACTCGGACGAGCAGTGGGAGGAATTCCTCTACATCCGCAGCAACCCGCGTGGGCGGCACCATGAACGGTGGCGGCATTCGCATGGCTGCGGGCGCTTCTTCAATGCGGTGCGCGATACGGTGACCGACGTGTTTGAAACAACCTACAAGGCCGGGGAGGCCAAGGTTAAGGAATTGGGCAAGTGAGCGGTTTTCGTCTGGCGGATGGCGGCCGCGTTGATCGCCGCACCAAGCGCAACTTCAGCTTCGATGGCAAGGCGCAGTGGGGCTATGCTGGAGACAGCCTCGCTTCGGCGCTGCTGGCACAAGGCCAGATGCTGTTTGGCCGCTCCTTCAAGTACCACCGCCCGCGCGGCATTCTGGGCGCTGGCGTGGAAGAGCCCAATGCGCTGGTGACGGTGGATCGCGGCCCGGGCCGCATGACGCCCAACCTGCGTGCGCCTTCGGTGCCGATCTATGACGGCCTTGTCGCGACGAGCCAGAACCGGTTTCCCACGCTCAAGACCGACCTGATCGCGGTCAATAACATGCTCTCCGCGTTCTTCCCGGCAGGGTTTTACAACAAGACCTTCATGTGGCCGCGCGCTGCGTGGGAGAAGGTCTATGAGCCGATCATCCGGCGCCTTGCCGGTCTAGGCGACAGCCCGACGACGCGCGATCCCGATCATTACGATGCCACCTATGCGCACTGCGAGACTTTGGTCGTCGGCGCTGGCCCGGCGGGTATTGCAGCGGCGCTGGAAGCGGCTGCCAACGGCGGGCGCGTCATTCTGATCGACGAGCAGGAAGAAATCGGCGGCGGCGCGCTTGCCGATCCGGCGCAATGGGCTTGGCTGGCCGAGGCCTCGGCCAAGCTTTCCGCCATGGACAACGTGACGGTGCTGGTGCGCACCACGGCCATTGGCCACTATCACCAGAATTTCGTGGTCGCGGCCGAGCGGCTGAGCGATCATCTTTCGCTGGCGGATGCCGAGGGCCCGCGCGAAAAGCTTTGGCGCATCCGTGCGGGCGAAGTCGTGCTTGCGATGGGCGCCATCGAACGCCCGCTGGTATTTGAAGGCAACGACGTTCCCGGCGTGATGCTGGCAAGCGCGGCGCGCACTTTTGCGCTGCGCTACGGCGTGGCGGTGGGCCGCAAGCTGGTCGTCATGGCGGTCCATGACAGCGGTTGGCGCGATGCGCTGGCGCTGCACAAGGTCGGCGTGAACATTGCCGCAATCGTCGATCTTCGGCGCGAGATTGCGCCGGAATTGGTCGAGGCGGCGCGCAATGCAGGTATCGCGTGTTATCCGGGCTATGCGGTGACTTCCGTTACCGGCAGCCTTGCGGTGAAGGGCGTGACCATCGCGCTGGCAGGTGTCGGCAAGGGCGAAAAGCTGGAATGCGACGCTGTGCTGATGGCGGGCGGATGGACGCCGACAGTCCACTTGTGGAGCCACGCCAAGGGCACGCTGCGCTGGGATGAAAGCTTGGGCGCTTATGTTCCCGACAAGACGCATGAGAACCTGCGCTGCGTGGGTGCCTGCGCGGGCGCTTGGGACTTCGGTTCGGGCCTTGCGGGCGGTTTGCTGCCTGCGCCCAAACCCTTGCATGAGAGCAAGGCCTTCGTCGATTTCCAGAACGACGTGAAGGCGCGCGATATCGGCCTTGCCGTGCAGGAAGGCTTCCGCTCGATCGAGCACATCAAGCGCTACACCACCAACGGCATGGCGACCGATCAGGGCAAGACCTCGAACCTCAACGGCCTCCAGATCGCCTCGGGCGTGCTGCACCGGCCGGTGACCGAGATCGGCCTGACGACCTTCCGTCCGCCCTATACGCCGCAGAGCTTCGGCGCGATGCTCGGGCACCACAAGGAAGCGCTGTTTCAGCCGCTGCGCAAGAGCGTGATCGACGATTGGGCGGCGGATCAGGGCGCGGTTTATGAAAACGTCGCGCAGTGGCGGCGCGCGCGGTATTTCCCGCAAGGCAGCGAGGACATGGACGCAGCGGTGGCGCGCGAGTGCCGCACGGTGCGGTCTTCAGTCGGCATTTTCGATGCCTCGACGCTCGGCAAGATCGAAGTCGTAGGGCCGGATGCGGCGGAATTCCTGAACCGCATGTACACGAACCCGTGGAAGTCGCTGGAGCCGGGGCGGTGCCGCTATGGCCTGCTGCTGGGCGAGCATGGCTTCATCATCGACGACGGTGTTTCGGCGCGGCTTGCGCCCGACCGCTTCCATCTGACCACGACGACAGGCGGCGCAGCGCGCGTGCTGAACATGATGGAGGACTACCTCCAGACCGAGTGGTCGGACCTCGACGTGTGGTTGACCAGCACGACCGAGCAGTGGGCGGTGATCGCGGTGCAGGGCCCGAAGGCGCGCGAGGTGATCGCGCCGCTGGTGGAAGGCATCGACCTTTCCGGGCAGGCTTTTCCGCACAGGGCGGTGCGCGAGGGGCAGATCTGGGGCGTCGAAACCCGGCTGTTTCGCGTGAGCTTCACCGGCGAACTGGGTTTCGAAGTCAACGTCCCCGCGCAGCATGGCCGCATGGTGTGGGAAGCGATCTGGGCCGAAGGGCAAAAGCACGGCGCGGCGGCCTATGGCACCGAGACGATGCACGTGCTGCGCGCGGAGAAGGGCTTCATTATCGTCGGGCAGGATACCGACGGCACGGTGACGCCGGACGACGCAGGCCTTGGCTGGGCGGTCGGCAAGAAGAAGCCCGATTTCGTCGGCAAGCGTTCGCTCAGCCGTCCGGATATCGTGGCGGCGGGCCGCAAGCAACTCGTGGGCCTCCTCACCCATGATCCGCAGGCGGTGCTGGAAGAAGGCGCGCAGATCGTGGCGGACCCGAACCAGCCGGTGCCGATGACGATGATCGGGCACGTGACGTCATCCTATCACAGCGCCACGCTGGGCCGCTCCATCGCAATGGCGCTGGTGGCGGGCGGGCGTGACCGCATGGGCGAGACGCTGCACATCCCGATGCCGGGCAGCACGATCAGCGCGAAGGTCGTCATGCCAATGTTCTATGATGCCGAAGGGAGCCGCCTCAATGGCTGAGACTGGGGTTGAGATCGCAGAGATCGCGGTTTCGGCGGCCGAGCTGAAGCTGGGCACCGAGCCGGTCGAGTGCGCAGGCGTTCGGCTTTCGCGTGCCGAGGGCAAAGTGCGCTATTCGCTGCGGGCGCGTGATCCGGCGGTGCTGGAGGGCGTTCTGGGCCGGCAAGTGCCGAAGAAGATCGGCGATACGGATGCGGGGATCGCCTGCCTCGGGCCGGATGAATGGTACGTCGTGCTGCCTGATAACTTCGATCTGCCGCGGGGTGAAGGCCTGCCCGTCAGCGTCGTGGATGTCTCCTCGCGCGCGCTGGGGCTGGTGCTCGAAGGGCCGGGGGCCTTGACGGTGCTCTCCAGCGGCTGCCCGCTCGATCTGGCAAAGCTGGGCGTGGGCCGCGCGACGCGGACGGTATTCGAGACCGTAGAAGTCGTGATCTGGCGGCAAGCCGAGGATCGCTGGCATGTCGAAGTGTGGCGCAGCTTTGCCACCTGGCTGTGGAATGCCTTCATCGCCGCCATGCACGCCGCGAAATGAGCGACGCGGCGCTTAAGGAGGCCCTCGCCGCACTGGGTATCGGATGGTCGATCCTTGAGCACGAGGCTGTGTTCACGGTTGAGGAAAGCCTTGCCATCCATGAGGCACTGCCGGGCGCGCATACCAAGAATCTGTTCCTGAAGGATGCGGGCGGGCAATTCTGGCTGGTGACGGTGGACCATGCCCGCCGCGTTGACCTCAAGGCGCTTGCGGGCGTGATCGGCGCAAAGAAGCTGAGCTTCGGCAAGGCCGAGGATATGGAGCGCCTGCTGGGCGTGACGCCGGGCGCGGTTACGCCGCTGGCTGCGCTGAATGACAAGGGCGGTGCGGTGCGCGTGGTGTTCGATGCAGATCTGGCAGCAGCCGCTGCCGTGCATGTCCACCCGCTGCGCAACACCGCGACCATCGGTCTATCGGGGGCTGATATGGCGCGCGCGCTGGCGGCATGGGGCCATGAACCGCTGATCGCAGTGATCCCCGAACGCGTATGACAGTCAGCACCTTCGAGCTGTTCAAGATCGGTGTCGGTCCTTCCAGCTCGCACACCGTGGGACCGATGGTCGCCGCACGGCGGTTTGGCTTGGTTCTGGAAGAGC
>JAIXYF010000479.1 GCA_027490345.1 Novosphingobium sp. | reverse complement strand
CGCTTGATCAGGCCGTGGCTGAACTGGCCGTCGATGAAGATCAGCGAGTGTTCGCCTTCTTCCACGATGCCCGGAAGGAAGGGCTGGACCAGGGCGGCGTGGCCCATGCGCCAATCGGCAGCGGGCGGCGAACGCCGCGTGAAATCGAACTGGCCTTCCGCGCCCGCACCGACGCGGCGCTTCACCACGAGGCGGTCGCAGTGGAAGTGATCGAAGGCGGCCAAGATTTCGGCGTGGCCAGGATTGTCGAGCAGCAAGGTGGGGATCGTCGCGACACCGCGCGCGCCCAGCTGCGCCAGATAGCCCTTGTCGATGTTCCAGCGCACCACTTCGGGCGAGTTGTGGACGGGGACGCCCAGCGCGGCGATGGCGCCAAGTTTGGCAAGGAAGGCCTCGCGGTGGTCCCAGTAGTCCCACGGCGTGCCGATCAGGACGGCATCGTACCCGGCGAATGCTGCCAGCGGGGCCTGCCAATCGATATCGGTGATGGTTTCGCCCGGGCGCAGCGCGGCGGTGAGTGCGGCCATCTGCTGATCGTGCTCGAAGGCATCGGCGCGGCGGTCTGGCGCGCCGGGCAGCGTGGTGCTGCAGGCGAGGAAGGCGATGTTCACTGAAGTGGTCCTTAAGGCCGGGTGGAGCCACGCACGACAAGGCGCACCGGCACGCGGCGCGGGGTTTCGGGTTCCCCGGCCATCGCGGCGAGCAGGCGTTCGACAAGGCGTGCGCCGGCGGTTTCGAAATCGGATTCGATCGTGGTGAGCGGGGGTGTGGACCATGCGCCCGCCCGCACGCCATCGAAGCCGACAACGCCGATCTGATCCGGAATCCGGTATCCGCGCCGATCAAGCTCCTTGAGCGCACCGAGGGCGATTTCGTCGCTCACGGCGAAGATGGCGTCGAACGGTTGGCCGCTTTCGGCGAGCGCGGCAGCAGCAAGGCGGCCTTGTTCTTCGCGCGCCAGGCCGCGTTCGATGCGCTGGAGCACGGCCTCACGCCGGGCCTCGCGCATGGCGGCGGCATAGCCATCATAGCGTTCCTTGAACTGGCGCTGGGGCGAGGTTTCGGAGCCGATGCAGACGATCTTCTCGTAGCCGCGCACCAGCATGTGGCGCACCGCCAGCGCGGCGCCCGCTTCGTTGTCGCTGCGCACCCACGGGAAGGCATCGCTCGGCGCGCCCCAGCAGACCCAGTTGGTAGCAGGGTCAAGCTCGCCGAAATAGTCCCATGCGGGCGTGTTCTCGCTCGTGCCGATGACGATCATGCCATCGGCCTTGCGGCGCTCCTCGTAATGGCCCCAGAAGTTTTCCGGGCTGTCCTGGAAGGACACGAGCACTTCGTAGCCGCGCGCGGAGGCGGCGGCGCACGTGCTGCCAAGCAGGGCGAAGTAGAACGGGTTCAGATCCTTGCGGTCCTGCCCCGCGCGGCAGATCATCACGACGGCAAGCGTGCCGGTCTTGCCCCGGCGCAGGCGGGCGGCGTTCTCATTCACCTGATAGTTGAGCCGGGCGGCAGCGGCGATCACGCGCTGGCGGGTGGGTTCGCTGATCGAGGTATCGCCTGCCAGCGCGCGGCTGACGGTGGACTGGCTGACGCCCGCTTCCTCCGCCACATCGAACGAGGTGACGCGCGTGATGCGGCGTGCGGCGCCAGGGCTGTCCGTGGTCTGCGGCATCTAGCGGAAGTTGTCCTTGGCGCTGCGCAGGGCGGCAAAGGTTTCAATGGCCGAACCGATTCTTCCGCCTTGACTGGCCCAGCGGGCCTGCAGCGCCGGATCATCGGCGCGCAGAAAGGGATTGGTGGCCAGTTCGCGGCTGAGCCGGGTGGGCACGGTCCATTCGTGCCGCTCGCGCTTCTCCGCGATCTCAGCCGCATAGGCGGCGAGCGCGGCGTTGTCCGGATCGGCGTGGAGCGCGAACTTGGCGTTGGAGGCGGTGTATTCGTGGGCGCAGTAAAGCGTGGTATCTTCCGGAAGCGCCTTCACGCGGCTGAGGCTGGCCCAGAACTGATCGGGCGTGCCTTCGAACATGCGGCCGCAGCCCAGCGCAAACACGGCATCGCCCACGAAGGCGATGGAGGCACCGGGAACGAAGTAGGCGCAGTGGCCGATGGTATGGCCGCCGACGTCGATGACGTGAGCCTGCCACGTGCCGAAGTCAACCGTATCGCCTTGCGCGACGGTGCGGTCGATCCCGGCGATGCGTGCGGCATCGGCGGCAGGGGCGATGATCGTGCAGCCAGTCGCTGCCTTGATCGCTTCGTTGCCGCCCGCGTGATCGGGATGCCAGTGGGTGTTCCAGATCTGCGTGATTGTCCAGCCCTTGGCAGCGGCTTCGCGCAGATAGGCGTCCGCATCGGGCGTATCGATGCACGCGGTCTCGCCGCTCGCGCTATCGTGCAGCAGATAGCCGTAGTTGTCTGACAGGCAGGGGAATTGGTGGACTTCAAGCGTCATAGTGTCCCTCGGGCATCCTTGCCGGAGAGCCTAGCCGAGTGTGCGCCGCAATGCAAAAGCCCGCCCGGATCGCTCCAGACGGGCCTTTGATTGTTCGGGGATGCAAGGGCCGTGGCCCTTGCCCGCCGGAGGCTAAGCTTACTGCTTGGCCTTCAGCGCGGCACCCAGGATGTCGCCAAGCGAAGCGCCGGCTTCGGACGAACCGTACTGTTCCACGGCTTCCTTCTCTTCGGCGAGCTGACGCGCCTTGACCGAGAAGTTGGGCTTCTTCGAACGGTCGAAGCCGATGACCATGGCATCGAGCTTCTGGCCGACCTGGAAGCGGTCCGGGCGCTGCTCGTCGCGGTCGCGGCCGAGGTCGGTGCGCTTGATGAAGCCGGTTGCGCCGTCTTCGCCAGCCTGCACTTCGAGGCCGCCATCGCGGACTTCGAGGACAGTGACGGTGACGACTTCGCCGCGGCGGAGCGAGCCTGCGCCGCTGGCCGAAACGCCGCCGGCCGCCGGGGCGCCCTTTTCAAGCTGCTTCATGCCGAGCGAGATGCGCTCCTTCTCCACGTCGACGTCGAGCACGATGGCCGAAACCTGCTCGCCCTTGCGGTGCAGCGCCAGCGCGTCTTCGCCCGAGATGCCCCACGCGATGTCCGACATGTGGACCATGCCGTCGACGTCGCCATCGAGGCCGATGAACAGGCCGAATTCGGTGGCGTTCTTGACTTCGCCCTCGACGGTCGAGCCGACGGGGTGGGTTTCGGCGAACGCTTCCCACGGGTTCTGCTGCGCCTGCTTGAGACCGAGGCTGATGCGGCGCTTGTCCGAATCGACTTCGAGCACGAGCACGTCGACTTCCTGCGAGGTCGAGACGATCTTGCCGGGGTGGACGTTCTTCTTGGTCCACGACATTTCCGAAACGTGGACGAGGCCTTCGATGCCCGCTTCCAGTTCGACGAACGCGCCGTATTCGGTGATG
>JAIXYF010000311.1 GCA_027490345.1 Novosphingobium sp. | reverse complement strand
TCCGCGCTCACCGGCTATGGCGCGCTGGCGGGCGCCATCCTTGTCCAGAACGCATGGGCTGCCGCGGCGCTGGGCATGCTTTCCGCGCTGGCGCTCTACCGTGCGCTGCTGTTCATTCACGAGCTCTCGCATATCCACAGAAACGCGCTGCCGGGCTTCCGGCTGGGGTGGAACCTGCTTGTTGGCATTCCGCTGCTCACGCCTTCGTTCATGTATGAAGGCGTGCATCCGCTGCACCATGCGCGCACCCGCTATGGCACGGCGGAAGACCCCGAATATCTGCCGCTCGCGTTGATGAAGCCGTGGTCGCTGCCGCTGTTCCTGCTGACAGCGCTGCTGTTGCCGGTTGCGCTGCTTGTGCGCTCGGCCTTGCTGGTGCCGCTGGGCGCGCTCATCCCGCCGCTGCGCCGCGTGGTCTGGGCGCGGGCTTCTGCGCTGGCGATCAACCCGGCCTTCAGCCGCCGCCCGCCCGAGGGCGAATTTGCGCGGATGGTGCTGTGGCAGGAAGCGGGCGCGGTGGGTTGGGCGTGGTTCCTGCTGGGCTGGTCGGCCACGAATAGCTGGCGGCCGCTGCTGATCGGCATTGCCGTGATCGCGCTTGGCGCCGTGCTCAATCAGGCGCGCACGCTGGTCGCGCACCTCTGGGAAAACTCGGGCGAGACGATGACCGTGACCGGGCAATACCTCGATTCGGTCAATGTGCCGCCGCCGGGTTTGATCACGGTGCTGTGGGCGCCGGTGGGCCTGCGCTATCATGCGTTGCATCACCTGCTGCCCAGCATTCCCTATCATGCGCTGGGTGAGGCGCACCGCCGCCTTGTGGCCGAACTCGGGCCGGGGTCCACATATGGCAGATCAAGCTATGCGGGCTTGTTCCCGCTGCTTGGCCGGTTGGTGCGCAGCACGATGGGTCAGCGGCCCAGCGCCACATAGGCGCCCACCGCGATCACCAGCAGGGCAAAGCCTTTTTCGAACAGGCCGCGGTAGCGGGCAAGCCGGGCTATGCCGATAAGGCCGATGGCCGCCCCTGCCACGCCGCCCAGCGCCAGCATCCCCACCAGCGGCCAATCGACAAAGCCGGAAAACGCATAGGATGTTGCGGTCGTGGCGCCCAGCGCTGCCACGATCACCAGCGATGTGCCGGCCGCAAAGCGCATCGGCATCGCGGTGGCCGCGATCAGCCCCGGCACGATCAGAAAGCCGCCCCCCACGCCGAAGAAGCCCGCCAGCAAGCCGGTGCCAAGGCCGATGGGCACAAGCCGGGGCAGGAGGTGGCCCGCGCTGGTCATGGTGAGCCGTACATCCGCGCGCTCCTCGCCGCGGCGCGGGCGCAGCATGGCAATGCCCACCCCCACCATCAGCAAGCCAAACAGCATCAGCAGGCGCTTTCCGTCCAGCGCCTTGCCCAGCTCTGCCCCGATGCTGGCGCCGATCACGCCGGCCACGGCAAACACCCCGGCGCAGCGCCACTTCACCGATCCGGCGCGGGCATGTCCGGCAAGGCCGAGCAGCGCATTGAGCGTGACCGCCACCGCGCTTGTGCCGATGGCGGCATGGGCAGACGGCACGCCGACCGCATAGACCAGAAGCGGGGTCATGAGGATCGAGCCGCCCGCGCCAAGCCCGGCAAGGACCATTCCGATCGCCGCCCCGCTGGCCAGTGCTGCCAGGATTGCCGTAAGATCCATCGGATCAGCCAGCCGCCCGGCGGTTCCACGGCATCACCGCCAGAAGCCGCGCCATGCCGCACCAGCCGGTGGTGCCGGCAAACATCAGGCCCGTGCCGACAAAGGCGGAAAGCCCCAGAAACGCCGGCTGGAACAACAGACCAAGGACCACGCCGAGCACGACCAGCGCGCCGGCCGTGATCTGCACCTGACGCATGATTTCAAGCGGGGCCTTGCGGTTTTCGGCAACGGGCAGCCCTGCGGCACGCCAGGCGTCCAGCCCGCCGTCCAGCAGATAGGCCGGGCAATCGGTCGCCGCTGCAAGGCGCTGCGCATTGGCCGCCGTGCGCATGCCGCTGCGGCAGTGATAGACCACCGCCGGCGCATCATCGATCCGCCCCAGCGCAGCGATGGGGCGGTTTTCAGCGCCAGGAATGTTGGCGCGGACATGTTCGTCGGCGCTGCGGATGTCGATCAGGCGGGCACCGCCCGCAACCAGGCGGCGCGCTTCATCGGGTGTGATCACGGGCAAAGTCATGGTTTCAGTCCTTGGCGCAATAGAGTTGATAGAGCGTGGCGAGCAGGGCTTCGATGCGAGGGTCAGCCAGCCGATAGCGCAGCACCTGCGCATCGCGGGTGAAGGCTACGAGGCCCTCTTCACGCAGGCTGGCAAGGTGCTGCGACAGCGCGGATTGCGACAGACCGACCCGCACCGCGATATCGCCCACCTTCATTTCGCCCTGCTCAGCCAGCGAACACAGCACCATCAGACGGTGCGGGTTGGCCAGCTTGCGCAGAACCGCTGCCACCATGGCAGCATTGGCTTCGAACGTGGCAATATCGAGCGGCGGGTGGATCATCATGGCGCCCTTATATCAGGACTTGCTAATTTAGCAACACCTAATATAAGGGCCTTCGAAAGGACTCATGTCATGACTGCAAATCCCGAGATTCTCTCGTTTTTCGACGAAACCACCAATTCCGTGACCTATCTCGTCGCCGATCTGCAGACCGGGGTGGCC
>JAIXYF010000017.1 GCA_027490345.1 Novosphingobium sp. | reverse complement strand
ATCATCACCGCGTTTTGGGCCGCGATGCCGCCGGCCTCGGCCACGAATTCGGTCTGCCCGGGCTGGGTGAAGCCGATACGGGCAAGGCGGCTCTTGGCGATAGGGCCGGTGACGAGCGCGGCGGCAGCGTTCTGGCGGACAAGGCTGGCGGCCACTTCGAGCGCGCGCAGGGCGAGCGCGGCCCCGGCATCATCGGGCTGGCCGGGCGCATAAGCGCACGCGCCGACATCGAGCACAGGCAGCGCATGGGGGAATACGGCGGCGGCTTCATCGGGCGCGGCGATGGCGACGACCGGGATGGCAAGGCCGCGGCTGCGGGCGGCGGCTTCGACAATATCGCGGTTGCCCACCGCGAAAAACGGAGGGAGCCCTTCGGCCTCGCGCGCGGCCCACGCAGCGGCTACCAATTCCGGGCCGATACCGGCGGGATCACCGATGCTGATCGCCAGAGGTAGTGATGGCGCCACCGCTGGCATCAGGGGCGGGTTCATGCCCCGGGCCTCAATTGTATTCGATCACCGCATCGCGGCGCAAATCGCGCAAGTAGGTCTGGGCGCGCTTGTTGACGCGGTCGTCCTCCATCTGCGACTGAAGCTGCTCGAAGTTCGGCCCGCTTTCCACCTTGGGATCATCGCGGCCGCATAGCATGAGCACGCGCACGCCGTCCTCGATCGAGCCGAAGGGTGGGGTGGTTTCGCCGACCGAAAGCTTGAGCATCGTGTCCTGCAGCGCGGTCGGCAGATCTTTCACGCGGATCTGATCGTTGGCGACGACGGTGGCGCCAAGCGGCGCGGCGGCGGCTTCGGCAGCGCCGCAGCCCTTGATCTGCTTGACCGCACTGGCGAAAGCAGAAGCGCGGGCGGCGCCATCCTTTTCAGGCGTGCCCTTGGCGAAGCTGATCGAGATCTGCTTGAGGCTGAGGATCGCATCGCGCGGATCGGCGGTGAGCACCTGGCGCTTGTCGATCAGATAAAGCAGCGAAAAGCCCGAGGTCAGTTCGATCGGGCCGACCAGCTGGCCCGGGGCCATCTGCGCTGCGGGGGTGGCCAGCTCGGGCGGCAGCTGGGCAAGGCGGATCCAGCCGAGATCACCGCCGACAGACGCGGAGGACGACTGCGAATACTGGCGGGCATACGCGACGAAGCTGCCGCCACCCTTCAGTTGTTCGAGGATCTTTTCCGCGTTGGCGAGAACCTGCGGCTTGGTTTCCTGCGTGGCGGCCAGATAGATTTCGCCGATGCGGTATTCCTCGGTGCCCTTGGCCGCCTTGAGCCGGTCCATCATTTCGCGCACTTCACCGTCCGAGACGTTGATGAACGGCTGGACATTGCGGCGCAGCAGGCGCTGCCAGGCCAGTTCGCCCTTGATCTGGCGCTTGAGCGAGCCGGAGGACGAGCCGATGCCGGCAAGGTACTTTTCGAGCGCGGCGGGGTTCTGGCCGAAGTTCTGCTGGGCCACGCGGTTGAAAGTCTGGGTGACTTCCTCCTCGTCGATATCGACCGTGGCGGCTTTGGCTTCCTGGATCTGAAGTGTTTCATCGATCAGGTTGCGTAGCACCTGCAGGCGCAGACGCTCCATTTCTTCGGGCGCGACTTTGCCGCCATTGGCGCTGATGATGAGCGCGAGGCGCTGATCGACATCGGTTCCGGTGATGATTTCGCCGTTCACGATGGCGGTGGCGCGGCGCAAGTGCGGATCGGCCTTGCCGAAGATCGTGGGGTTGGCAGGCAGATTGAGATCGCCGCCTGTGGGGCCAGCTTCGAGGGCAGCCGGGCCTTGCGCCAGAGCGGCGGAACCGATGATGGGAGCCACGGCGACGGCAAGTGCACCAACGGTAAGCGCGGCGCGAGCCGAAGCAGAAAACAAGCGAAACCCGGTCTTCATGGCAGTTCGATATTCCTGTTGTTCGGCCCCGTCCGGCAGGCCTGCCACACGGTCCCTACGCCGCCATGCATTGGCATGGCCGGGCTGAACCCAGCGTGAGCGATGCGGCGATAGCCCGATTGCCGCAATGATGGAAGCAAAACGGCAGGAGAAGCGGAAGCAGGCCGGGAGAGGCCAGTGGCGCTACCGGACGCCAAGCCCCTTGAAGGCGATGTTGAACTGGATCGTGTTGCCGCGCGTGGCATCGCCGTTGGTGATATAGTCCCGCCGCCAGGTGAGTGCGAGATCGAGGCAATCGTCGTCATAGGCAAAGCCGAGCCTGTGGCGCAGCATCTCGAAGCCGTTCTTCGTCTTGGTCGGATCATCCACCCGGCTGGTGAGGTTGGCCACGGCCGAGCCGAACACCGACCAGCGCCGCGCAAAGGCTACGCGGCCCGAAAGGCGCAGCTCCTCGCGGTCGCGCAGATCCTCGAAAGTCGCGGGAATATCGCGGTTGAGCCTGAGGTAGCCGATTTCGGCATAGGTGCGGTGGTTGCCGATCGTGGCATCGAATTCGTTGCGCCGCAGCTTCAGGCTGTCCTTGTCGAGCCGGAAGCGGTGGGTGAACTGGACCACATCGCGGAACCTGAGTTCAGTGCGGCCGACGATATCCGAAACACGCGCGGAAAGACCCGTGCCATCGGGCAGCAGGGTTTTCTGGGTGGAAAGACGGTAGCTCTGGCCGATGTTGGTCAGCACGCGCCAGCCGGGCCGGGTCAGCTGCCAGTCTGCGCCGTAGGTAACGCGCACGCCGTCCTCGATCCGGTCGTAGCCGGGGAAACGGTTGAGCGCGAAGAGGTTGGAGTCCTCCAGTTCGACCGAGCGCGAATCCTCGTTGGGAATGGCCAGATTGCGCACGCTGGGGATCGCGACGAACTGCACGCGGGGCGTGAACACTTGTGTGCCGCCCAGCGCCGAGCCCACGAAGGGCCACTTGATATCGACCGCCCCGGTGACGATGCCGCGCCCCTGCCAGCCGGGCAGGCCCCGATAGAGCGCCGTGGTGGTGAGGGCATTCTGGCGCGAATGATAGACATCGCCGCGCGCCAGCGCGGTGAACGTGATCTCCTGCCCCAAGCGCGTGATCGTACGCAGATCCCATTGCGCCTTGGCAAAGGCGCGCTGCGTATCCTGCCCGGTGCGGCGGGTGAGCGCGAGGCTGTTGACCTGCACTTCGAGCTTGCCGCCGCTCACCGGCGGGACGAGGCGGCGGCGATATTCGAGCGCCGGAATGGCGATGGGGACCAGCCCCTGACTGTCGCCACTGCGCAGCGTCTGCACCGCCCAGCCAGCAAGGCTGAAATAGCTGTCTGCCCCCGCGCGTTCCAGATTGATGGTCGAGCGCAGGCGGTCGTCGCGGCTGATATCATAGCGGCGCAGGAACGTGCGATCGCTGGCATACCGGCCATAGCCGGTCAGGCTCCAGTTCTGGTTGAACTGAAAGCGGCCATTCGCCTCAACATAGCCGCGGAACACCTGTTCCTGCGCGTTGCCCGTGGTGATGGCGCCGCTGCCGATATTGATGCGCGCGCTGCGGGTGAGATAGGCGGTGGTCTGGAAGGCGCCCTTGTCCGTCAGCTGGCGGTATCGGGCCGAGATCATCGGCAGCGCGCCGGTGAAGATCGAGCCGGTGAGCGCCAGATCCTTGTTGTTGGCGAGGCGCCAGTAATACGTATCGCTGATCTGCGCGCCATTGGCCGCGCTGAAGCGGAAATCGGGGATCAGCAGCCCGCTTTCCGCACGGAAATCCGAGGTGTGGGCAAGGCCGGGCAGCGGCAGGATCGGCAAGCCGAACACCCGCAGCAAGGCGCCTTTATAGCGGACGCGCTGATCCTTGGCATCGTAAGTGACTGCAGCAGCGGTGACTTCCCAGCTCGGCCGCCGCGCGCAGCCATCTTCGTCTTCCACCGCGCAGCCGGAAAAGGCGGCATCGTGAAGCAGCATGTCGCCATTGGGCGCCCGTTCACCGCTGCGCGCGGCAAGGCGGCCGCCCTGACGCAGCACCAGCAGCATGTCTTCGATGGCCCCGGCCTTCAGCGCGTCGGTCAGCTCGACCTTGTCGGTATACAGCACATTGCCGGTATCATCGACGAAGCGGATATTGCCACTGGCCTCAATCGTGCCGGTCTTGCGGTTCCACGTGACGGCATCGGCCCGCACGGTCTGATCTTCGCGGCGCAGGACGACATTGCCGGTGGCGGTGATTGCCTCGGCATCGCTGGCATAGCTGACCCGGTCTGCCTGAAAGCGGATTTCAGGCGCAGGGCTTGCCTCTAGAGGCGACGGAGCGGGCGGAGCAGCCACCGGCTGCGCCGCGGCTTGCGTGGCGCCCAGTGCCAATGGGCCCAGTGCCAATGGGCCCAGCGCCAGCGCGCCGATCACGCCGCAGGTCGGGCGGAAGGCAGCGACGCGCGCACGCCGCAAGCATCGGGACAAGGCTTGCGGCAAGGGCCGCGCGGGGGCTCGCATGGCCTTGCCTATCGCACCGGTGCCGCTTAACTGCAAACCCACAATTCGCCTCGGGCTCGCCTAAGCCTTCGGGGTGTGCCCTTTTTCCGGCAGGAGCCTTTCATGATCATTGCATTCGCCGCCGCCGATACGGCCCTTCCCCCTCTTGCCAAGCTGGGCCTCGTTGCCAAGCTGGTGGTGCAGGACGGCCTGCCCGCCGATGCAGGCGCGCTGGTGCAGGCGGCTGCGGCTGCGGCGCGCTTTACCGGCAAGGCCGGGCAACTGTTCGATGTGCTGGTGCCAGCGGGTGATGGCGCGGCGCGCCTTGCTTTCGCCGGGATCGGCGAACCGAACGGGGCTGGACGCATGGCCGCGCTGGAACGCGCAGGCGGCGCCATCACTGCGAAGTACCTCACCTCGGGCGAGACCGAGCTGGCCATCGACTTTGCAGGCAGCGGCCTTGCGCCTGAGGAGGCAGCCGCCGTCCTGCTGGCGGCGCGGCTGCGCGCATGGCGGCACGATGTCTACCGCACCAAGCTGAGCGATGAACAGAAGCCTTCGCTGGCCAAGATCGTGGCGGTGAGCGCGCCCGATGGCACCGAAGCGCTGTGGGAAACCGAAGCGGCGATTGCCGAAGGCGTGGAGTTTACTCGCGAACTCGTCACCGAGCCTGCCAACGTGATTTATCCGGCCAGCTTCGTGGAGCGCTGCAAGGCGCGGCTGGCAGGCACGGGCGTCGAGATCGTGGTGCTGGGGCGCGAAGACATGGCGTCGCTGGGCATGGGCGCGCTACTGGGCGTGGCGCAAGGTTCGGTGCGCGAGCCGCAGATCCTGGCCATGCGCTGGAAGGGCAAGGCGGGTGCGCGCCCCACGGCGTTCGTGGGCAAGGGTGTGACGTTCGATACCGGCGGCATCTCGATCAAGCCCGCAGGCGGCATGGAAGACATGAAGTGGGACATGGGCGGCGCAGGCGCGGTGGCGGGCACGATGCTCGCGCTGGCGCGGCGCAAGGCGCAGGCGGATGTGATCGGCGTGTGCGGCCTTGTTGAAAACATGCCCGATGGCAATGCGCAGCGCCCGGGCGATGTCGTCACCACAATGTCGGGCCAGACGGTGGAAGTGATCAACACCGATGCCGAAGGGCGGCTGGTGCTGTGCGATGCCGTTACGTGGGTGCAGAAGGAATATGCGCCCGCCACGATCATCGATCTGGCCACGCTGACCGGCGCGATCATCATATCGCTGGGACATGAACATGCAGGCATGTTCTGCAATGACGATCTCCTCGCCAGCCAGCTCGATGCGGCAGGCAAGGCGAGCGGCGACAGCCTTTGGCGCTTCCCGCTGGGCGCGGCTTACGACAAGCTGATCGACAGCCCGATTGCCGACATGAAGAACGTCGGCCCGCGCTATGGCGGCTCGATCACCGCGGCGCAGTTCATCCAGCGCTTTGTGGACAAGGGCGTGGCTTGGGCGCACCTCGATATCGCGGGCACGGTGTGGATCGACAAGCCCGGCGCGACGCATGACAAGGGCGCGACCGGCTTTGGCGTGCGGCTGCTGGATCGCTACGTGCGCGACGTGCTGGAAAGCTGATGCCCAAGATGCGCCGCAAGGCGGACTTGCCCAGCAAGCTCTGCGCCGCTTGCGGCCTCCCTTTCGCGTGGCGCAAGAAGTGGGAGCGCGATTGGGACAACGTGAAGTTCTGTTCGGATCGCTGCCGCAGCGGCAAGGGCAAGACGGCATGAGCGGCGGTTTCTCTCGGCGCGCGGTGCTGGCAGGGGCGGGCGGCATGGCGCTGCTGGGCGGCTTGCCCGTGCGGGCGGCGGCGCCATCCGCGCGGCTGGCCGATGCGGCAGTGCCGATTACGGCGGCAGAGCGCATGGCGCGGATCGCCAAAGTGCAAGCACTGATGCAGGCGCAGGGCGTGGCCGCGCTGCTGGTGGAAAGCGGCAGCAGCCTGACCTATTTCACCGGGGTGCGCTGGTGGCGATCCGAACGGATCACGGCGGCAGTGATCCCCGCCAGCGGCCAGCTGATCGTGGTCACGCCGTTTTTTGAGGCGCCTTCGGTGCAGGAGACACTGGCAGTTCCGGCTGATCTGCGCACCTGGCACGAGGATGCCAGCCCCTTTGCGCTCATTGCCGATGCGCTGAAGGGCAGCGCCGGGCCGGTTGCTGTGGAGCAGACCACGCGGGCGTTCATCACCGAAGGGCTGGCGCGCGAGGGCAAGTTCGCGGTGGTTTCGGGGGCCGGGCTGGTCAATGCCTGCCGCCAGATCAAGTCTCCGGCAGAGCTGGCGCTGATGCGGATTGCCAATGCAATCACGCTGGCGGCGCTGAAGGAAGCGCGCGCCGCGGTGCAGCCGGGCATGAGCGCAGGCGATATCAGCGCAGTTGTAAGCGCTGCGACGACGCGGATGGGCGGTGCGAGCGACTTTGCGCTGGTGCTGCTGAACGAGGCGAGCGCCTATCCGCATGGCTCGAAGACGTCGCAAGTGGTGCGCGAGGGCTCGGTCGTGCTGATGGATTGCGGCTGCGTGGTGGAAGACTACCAGTCCGACATTTCGCGCACTTTCGTGGTTGGCGAACCCAGCGCGCAGCAGCGCAAGGTTTGGGACACGATCCGGCGCGGGCAGGACGCGGTGTTTGGCGCGGCGAAAGTGGGCACGCCGGTCAGCGCGCTCGATGCAGCGGTGCGCCGTTTCTATGAACGCGAGGGCTGGGGGCCGGGCTTCGCGCTGCCGGGGCTTTCGCACCGGGCGGGGCACGGGATCGGGATGGACGGGCATGAGAGCCCCTATCTCGTCGGCAATGATCACACACCGCTCATGCCTGGCATGTGCTTTTCGAACGAGCCGGGGCTTTATCTTCCGGGCGGCTTCGGGATGCGTCTGGAAGACTGCTGGGTGATGACCGAGGCCGGGCCGAAAAGCTTCACCCCGCTGGCCCGTTCGCTCGACGATCCGATCTGAGGCGGCGGTGCGGGTCGATTTCTATCAGCTTTCGCGCGATCCGGCGTAACTGGTGCTGCCGCGCCTCGCGCAAGGCACCATGGGCGCGGGCGAGCGATTGCTGGTGGTTTCAGAGGATGCGGCGCAACTGGGGCGGATCAGCGAGGCGCTGTGGACGCGGCTGCCCGAGACGTTTCTGGCGCATGGCATGGCCGGCGGCGCGCACGATGCGCGCCAGCCGATTCTGCTTTCGCACGAGCCGGTTCCTGCCAACGGCGCGCGTTATCTGGCGCTGGCCGACGGCGTGTGGCGCGAGTTTGCCGAGGGCTCTGAAAGCGCGGCGCGCGTGTTCCTGCTGTTTCCGCCCGAACGGATCGATGATGCGCGCGCGACCTGGCGGATGCTAGGCAAGCGTGAGGGGGCGGAGCGCAAGTATTGGCGGCAGGACGGCGGGAAGTGGCTGGAGGGGCCGTAACCGCCCACAACCTTGCAGTGCAGCACAAACCCCGCTAGGGGCGCGGCCAACGAGAAGCCTACCCACTTTCGCAAGGAACATCCCATGGCGGTTACCCGCACTTTTTCGATCATCAAGCCCGATGCCACGCGCCGCAACCTGACCGGTGCGGTCGTCAAGATGCTGGAAGAAGCCGGCCTGCGCGTCGTTGCTTCCAAGCGCATCCACATGAGCCGCGAGCAGGCAGAGGGCTTCTATGCCGTTCACCGCGAGCGTCCGTTTTTCAACGATCTGGTGGAATTCATGATCTCCGGCCCGGTCGTGGTGCAGGTGCTGGAAGGCGAGAACGCCATGCAGCGCAACCGCGACGTGATGGGCGCGACCAACCCCGCCAACGCGGAAGCTGGCACGATCCGCAAGGAACTGGCCGAATCGATCGAGGCGAACACCGTGCACGGTTCGGATTCGGACGAGAACGCGGCAATCGAGATCGCCTATTTCTTCAAGCCCGAAGAAATCGTCGGCTGATCTGGGGCTGATCTGGCCGATCTGGCTGCTATAGCAGAGGCCGCTGGAGCGATCCGGCGGCCTTTTGCGTTTGAGGATGATGCGTGATGTTCGGGATGGGGGACGGTTCTTGCCCGTTTGAATTCAATTTCGATCCGGCCACGTTCAAGGTGGGGGACTATGTGAGCTACCGGGTGACGGGAAGCCTGGAAGGGATGCCGTTCGTGGGCACCCTGCTTGAAGTGCATGATGATTACGTGGTGATCTCACCCGGTGAGAGCGAACCCGATGCCCGCTACCGCGCCACGCGTGAGGACCGGCCGGTGGTGGAAATCAGCGAGATCTAGGACGAGATAAACAGGGACAGTCCCCATTTATTTCAGGCGGCGGCCGGGCGCCGGGTGTACCAGCGGTCGAGCATCAGGGCCATCACCGCGATGGCGACGAGGCCGAGCAGGATCGGCAGGCGGAAGCTGGCACCGCCCGCCAGCATCGCGGCCGCAATCAGGCAGGCGGCTGCGCAGCCCAGATCCCAGCCGCCTTCGGTCGCCATCGAAAAGCGCAGCACGCAGGGGCTCTGCCGCGCCATGGCATAGAGCGGGGCGAGCATGGCGGTGCTCGTCATCGGGACGACCAGTGCGCCCAGCGCGGTGGCGATCACGGCCAGGACCGGGTCGGCAAACGCGGCGCCCTTTAGCGCGATGACCAGCGCGGCGGCGCCATAGGCCACGGCCAGCGAGTGGCGGGGATGGCCGCCATCGATCAGACGGCCGACCAGCAGGCTGCCTGCGGCAGCCGCGATTCCGGCAGCGGCCATCGCGGCGCCAAAGGCATCGAAATGTTCGCCCAGCGAAGCAAACAGCGCGAGATTCCAGATTACAACGCTGGAGCCGGCATGGAACCCCTCGCCCAGATAGAGGCGCCGGGCATGGCGGGCGACGCCGGGCTCGAGCGCGGCGGCGGGATCGATCGCGGGGTTGGGCGCGCCCAGCAAGGGCAAGGCGCTGGCCAGCTGCAGCAAGGCCACCGCCGCAAAGGCGAGGCCCGCCCCGCCATACGTCAGCAGCAGACCGCCCAGCGCCGGCGCGGCAATGCCAGCCAGCGCGCTGGTTGCCTGCTGCACACTGACCTGCTGGCCGCCCCGCCCGGTTTGCGTGAGCGCGGGGAGAAACGCGTGCCATGCCGTCCAGTAGAGCACGCTGCCAAGGCCGCTAACGGCAAGGAACAGCGCGAGCAGCAGGCCTACATCGTGGACGAGCGGCAGCAACGCAAAGCTCGCCGCGCGCACGGCAACGCCGATCAGCAGCACATTGCGCACCCCGGCGCGCACGGCCAGCGGCAGGACAAGCCCGCGCAGGGCAAGGCGCGAGAGGACAATCAGCGCAAAGCACGCCAGCGCTGCCGGAAACGAAAAGCCCCGGCTGACAAGGAAGCCCGCGACGAAGATGCCGCCGCCTGCTTCTACAAACGATTGCAGCGCCGAATGGATATAAAGCCGGTGCAGCGGGGAAAGGCGGGTCTGGGACATTGGCGGCTCCGGCAGCGGGACGCGGGCATTATCACGAGCCTGTGGCCGCGAACTGGCGGCCTGCCGCTGGCGGCGTGGCCGTATAATCGCACCGTTTCAGCCAAGGCCGCCAAGGTCAAGCCGAATAGCTATCCATCCGGCGGCATGGGAGGGGTGGGACAGGGCGCAGGGGCCGCCGGTCTGCGCCTTGCCAAACAGCGCCCCGCCGTCCAGTCTTGCGCGGGTTGAGATCGCAAAGGGAGATCAGGATGCTGAAAAGACGGGGCCGCGTGCCTGCACTGCTCGTGTTTCTGATCACCGCCATGCCCGCAGGCGTGCAGGCGCAGGATCAGGACACGCGCGCGGCGATCCTGGTGCTGAAAGCCGAAATCCAGCGGCTGCGCAGCGATCTTGCCGCGTTGCAGGCCCGGGTGAGCCAGCAGGAACAGATCATCGTTCAGACGCCCGGAGGCGTGCAGATTGGCAATGGCACCACCCGGCGCCTCGCGCTGGTCACCACCACAGGGTCCGCCGTGTTTGACCGCGACGTGTTCACCATAACCGGGCGCACGATTGCCATCGCCAGTGACCGGGGAATCGAGATCCGCAGCGACACGATCACGCTGAATGCGCGGGTGCTGAATGCGAAGGGCGATGGTAACGTGGTGCTGCGCGGCACCAAGATCGGCGGGAATTGAGCGCCTGCTGAACGCCGCTTAGAATTCCATCATCGCGGCCAGCTTGCGCGGGGCGACGGCCAGCCACGAGCGGCGCAGCCATTCGGCAATGTCGTCCCAGTCCACATCGCCTATATCGAGGCGGATGGCGATCCACCCGTCGCCGAAATAGGCCGGGCGGTAGAAGCGGTCGGGATCGCTCTCGATCAGTTGTTCCTGCTCGTCGAGGCCGCTTATCTTGGCCAGCAGCGCGCAGCGGCCGTCGCCATGATGATCCGTGCTGACCCAAGCGAACTTCTTGCCCTTGATCACGCCGAAGCAGGCCATACCGTGGCTGAGGCTTTCTTCCGCTTCGGGAAGGGCCATCGCCCGCGCGCGCACTTGCGCGGTGAGCCAGGCCGGGTCCGTCTCGCGAGTCACCAGTTCGGCAAGGCAGCGGGCATAAAGCTGATGCTCGGCAAACAGCACGCGCGCGGCGAGGCTGTCCGCTGTGTCGCCGGGGAGAATCGCGACCGGAATCTGGCCCAGCACCGGGCCTTCATCGAGATCGGCGGTGACGAGGTGGACGGTGCAGCCGCCGTGGCTGTCGCCTGCGGCAATCGCGCGTTCGTGGGTGTGGAGGCCGGTGTATTTGGGCAGGAGCGAGGGGTGAATATTGGCCATCCGCCCATCCCAGCGCGCCACGAATTCGGGGCTGAGGATGCGCATGTAGCCCGCCAGCGCGATCCACTGCGCACCGTGGCGGCGCACCTCGCCCTCCATCGCTGCATCATGCTGCGCGCGGGCCATCCCCTTGTGGGGCAAGACGAACGTGGGAATGCCCTCCGCCTCGGCCAGCGTCAGGCCGCCCGCATCGGGGTTGTTGGACAGGACGAGGACGATTTCGAACGGGCAGGCGGGAAGGCGGCTGGCATAGAGCAGCGCGGCCATATTGGTGCCGCTGCCGGAGATGAACACGGCGACTTTCGCGCGAGTCATCTTATCCTCCCCATTTTTGCCGCAGGCACAAATGGGGAGGTGGCCCGCCCAAGGCGGGTCGGAGGGGTAAAGGCGGCGCGGAAGAACCCCTCCGTCAGCCCTTCGGGCTGCCACCTCCCCATTTGCGCTTCGCGAAAATGGAGAGGAGCAAGGTCAGCCAACATGGACGGCTTCCCAAGCCTCGCGCGCGGACCATGCTTCGGCGCTGCCGAAGACGGTGCAGCCCTTTTCGCCTGCCACGATCTCGCCCACGGTGAAGGCGGTTTCGCCAGCGGCGGTGAGGTCTGCGATCAGCCTGGCGGCTTCATCGGGGGAAACGGCGAGGATCATGCCGACACCGCAATTGAACGTACGGGCCATTTCCTTGGGCTCGATCTGCCCCTGCGCCTGCAGGAACGCCATGAGGCGCGGCTGTTCCCATGCATCCGCGTCGATGCGCGCGTGGAGCCCTCTGGGAAGGACGCGCGGCACGTTTTCCAGCAGGCCGCCCCCGGTGATGTGAGCGAGCGCGTGGATCCGTCCTGAGCGGATGAAGGGCAGCAGGCTCTTTACATAAATGCGCGTCGGCTCGATCAGGTGATCGATCAGCAGGCGCTCGTTGTCGAACAGCGCAGGGCGGTCCAGCTTCCAGCCCTTGTCTGCGGCAAGGCGGCGGACCAGCGAATAGCCGTTGGAATGGACGCCCGATGACGCAAGGCCGATCAGCACGTCGCCCTTTGCGACGCGGCTGCCGGTCAGCTGCTCGCCGCGCTCCACCGCGCCGACGCAGAAGCCCGCAAGGTCATAGTCCCCCGCCGCATACATGCCCGGCATTTCCGCTGTTTCGCCGCCGATCAGGGCGCATCCTGCCATGCGGCAGCCTTCGGCAATGCCCGCCACCACGCGTTCGGCAACCCCGGTATCGAGCTTGCCCGTGGCGAAATAATCGAGGAAGAACAAAGGCTCGGCGCCCTGAACGATCAGATCGTTGACGCACATGGCGACCAGATCGATGCCGATCGCATCGTGCCGGTCATGGTCGATGGCGAGCTTGACCTTGGTGCCCACGCCGTCGTTGCCTGCCACCAGCAGCGGATCCTTGTAGCCCGCCGCCTTGAGATCGAAGAACGCGCCGAAGCCGCCCAGTTCGGCATCGGCGCCGGGGCGGGCGGTGGCACGCGCGAGGGGGCCGATTGCCTTTACCAGCGCATTGCCGGCAGCGATGTCTACCCCAGCCTTGGCGTAGGAAGAGGACTGCTTTGTTTCATCATTGGAAGCCATGGGGGAGGCGCCGAGCGCTTTCCTGCTTGGATTTCCACTTGCCTTTGGGCAAAAGCGCAGCCAGCCGACGATCAGCGCACACACGCGTCCGCACATGGAGT